>JAYEFV010000001.1:0-6383 GCA_034658755.1 Thermodesulfobacteriota bacterium
CTTTGTCCTTAACCCTGAACGTTGAACCTCTCCGAGGCGTAGGATCGCGCCTTTACGAGCCGGAGGCCTGAACCTGTGAACGGTTACGTTTATTTTTATAACTAAATCCTGCATTAATTTTTTTCGAAAAAGATAATTTTGTAATAATTACAGTGCAGTATTTAGCTATTATACAAAAATGCAAAAAGGAGATTGGGCAATGGAATTCATCAAGTCCTATTCACGTCGATCTTTTGTTTTAATTTTAGTATTGGGCGCCATATTGCTGGCGGCCACGGTTTCAGCATTTTACCTGCTACTGAAGGGTATGTACCAGGACATATCATTGCTTGCAACTCCCGAAACCCCGTCAATGGCGATCCTTGACCCAATCTCTTTAATTCATAACAAGTTTTTTGTGTATGCTGCGTTGACATGGGCCGGCGTTTTTATGGTTTTCGGCATCATTTTGTGGGGCGTTTTGCGGCGAAGCGCTGTGCATTCTTTCAAAAAATCCGGCAAGCCTGTGCCGAGAAAGCATGTCCACACATCGACAGCATCCGCCGCTGAGCGGGAAGCACAACATCACAATCAGCAACGCTTGTTTTTACACCTGCTGTCCGTGCTCCAGCGGGAAGGACGCCTGGTAGATTTTTTCTCGGAGGATCTCAATCTTTATGAAGATGCCCAGATCGGCGGCGCGGTTCGCGCCATACACGAAAACTGCAAAAAAGCAGTCAACAAATGCCTGGCCCTTGAAGCGGTCATAGACCACAACGAAGGAGAAGAGATCCGGGTTGAACCGGGGTTTGATCCCAATGCCATAAAACTGACCGGCAATGTGACCGGCGAGCCGCCTTTCAAAGGTGTTTTGCGCCATAAAGGCTGGCGGACCAGAAAACTGGAACTGCCCGCTCTATCCGGTGTTCAAGATGCACGCATCATCGCTCCGGCTGAGGTGGAAATCCTCTAGCCCGAATATTTCATGAAAATTTTCAAGAGACCTTTTTATTAGGAATAAAACCATGCCAAATCCGGTTTACGTAATAGGAATCGATCTTGGGACAACCAACAGCGTCGTGGCCTACACCGAGGCGGATACTGAAATGGGCCGGCCCTCTATCATACGCTTGTTTGAAATCCCCCAACTCATTGATGCCGGCGTGGTCGAAAAACGCCGAATGCTTCCCTCTTTTATTCTGGTTCCCGGGGAACACGATGTTTCCGAAACCGCCATGGCCTTGCCATGGCAGGAAACGTGCCCGTTGGCGGTGGGCGAATTTGCCAAAAATCGCGGCGTAGAGCTGCCCAATCGCCTGATTGCTTCTTCCAAATCTTGGCTCTGCCATACCATGGTCGACCGGAACAAGCCCATACTGCCCTGGGAAGGTCCCGAGAAGAAATCTAAAAAATCACCGGTGGAAGCGTCCGCAGCTATTCTCCAACATATCCGGGATGCCTGGAACCACACCATGGCTGCAGATGATAAAACGCTGAAAATGGAAAACCAGGAAATTCTACTGACCGTTCCGGCCTCCTTCGATGCGGTTGCGCGCGATTTGACCGTAAAAGCTGCCGAAATGTCCGAACTGGAAAATGTCACCCTGCTGGAAGAACCCCAGGCCGCCTTTTATGCGTGGATTGAAAGGACCTCACATGGATGGCGGGAGATGCTCAACACAGACGATCTTGTCCTGGTTTGCGACGTTGGGGGCGGGACAACCGATTTCAGCCTCATCAAAATTTCCGAGGAACAGGGCGAACTTGCCCTTGAACGGATTGCGGTGGGTGAGCATCTGCTGGTAGGCGGCGATAACATGGATCTGGCCCTGGCCTATTCGATTTCCCGACAAATGGCGGATAAAGGCAACCGACTGGATGCCTGGCAGATGCGAGGGCTTTGGCACAGTTGCCGTAACGCCAAAGAGCAACTTCTATCCGACCCCGATGCCGAAGAATACCCGGTGACCGTTTTGGGCAGAGGCAGCGGCCTGATTGGCGGAACCGTTAAAACCGCGCTTTCCCGCGATACGGTTGAAAAAGTACTGTTGAACGGCTTTTTCCCGGTTTGCGAGCGAACGGCCAGGCCGGTTTCTCCACAAAAAACCGGCATCCGGGAAATCGGTCTGGCCTATGCATCCGACCCTGCCGTAACCCACCATCTGGCCGAGTTTCTCGAACAAAACAGCGGTGAAACCCTGCCCACGGCGGTCCTTTTCAACGGTGGCGTGATAAAGGCGCAAAACGTCCGCAACCGTATCATGGAGGTTATGTCTTCATGGAAGGGGTCGGAGGATTCCCCGCCCATTCGGGAGATCCAATCCCACGACTTTGACTTGGCGGTTGCCAGAGGCGCCGTATATTACGGGATGGCCAAACGCGGCCGGGGCATTCGAATACGCTACGGCTTGAACAAGTCCTATTATGTCGGCATTGCCGCTTCCATACCGGCGGTTCCGGGGATGCCGGCGCCCATCAAGGCGTTGTGTGTCGCACCGTTCGGCATGGAAGAAGGAACCGGCGCAACCCTTGAAAACCAGGAGTTTGCTCTGGTGGTGGGCGAGCCTGTGAAGTTCGATTTTCTCAGTTCCATGCGCCATGACCATGACGTGGGCACGGTGGTTGAGGACTGGGAAGGGGAAATCCAGTCCATTGCCGAAATCGAGACCACCCTGGATGGTAAACACGGCAGCGTGATTCCGGTTGCCATGGAAATCCGGGTGACCGAGGTTGGAATCCTGGAACTGTGGTGTGTTTCACGGGAAGACGGCCGCCGGTGGAAACTTGAATTCAATGTACGGGAAAAAGAAGCCCTTGAATCTTGACGACCAACGCTACATTATCGGTATCGATCTCGGCACTACCAATTCGGCGGTATCCTATGTGGATCTGCATGCCGAGGACAACCTGCGGTCGCGTATCCAGCTGTTTCCCATTCCCCAGCTGACCGGTCCGGGTGAGGTCTCCCGGCTGCCGGTTTTGCCCTCTTTTCTCTACATTCCCGGCGATTATGATATCTCCAAAGAAAGTCTTGCCGCTGACTGGGGATGCGATGGCGACAATTTCGCCGGAGCGTATGCCAGAGATCACGGCGCCAAAGTTCCCGCCAGGCTGGTATCGTCGGCCAAAAGCTGGTTGTGTCACGCCAATGCCGATCGAAAAGCGCCCATACTGCCCTGGGGCGCAAGCAAAGAGGTTCGCAAAATCTCGCCCATTCAGGCCACCGCCGCCTATTTACGGCATATTCGCTCCGCCTGGAATCGCAGACAAAGCGACGAAGAGGCCTTTCTTGAACATCAAATGCTTATTATCACCGTACCGGCCTCCTTTGACGAGATGGCCCGTGGAATGACCCTTGAAGCGGCCAACATAGCCGGTATGAATAACGTGATTCTACTGGAAGAACCATTGGCCGCCTTTTACAGCTGGCTGATGACCCATGAACATGAGTGGAACACATTTGTAAAACCAAACAACCTCATCCTGATTTGCGATGTGGGTGGCGGGACCACGGACTTTACCTTAATCTATTTAAGGGAGGTGGACGGCAGCCCGCGTTTTGAGCGCATTGCCGTGGGGGATCATCTGATTCTGGGCGGGGACAATATCGATCTGGCACTGGCACGGCGCATTGAAGTACAATTTTCCAAAAACAAGCATTCCTTGAGCGGCGACCGGTGGAAAATCTTGTGCCACCAATGCCGCCAGGCCAAAGAGATCCTTTTCGACGGAAGTTTGGATTCGCAAAAAATTACTCTCATGGGGGAAGGCGGCCAACTGATTGCCGGAACACTGGCGGCCACCCTAGAGTACAGGGAAGTGGCCGAAACCATTTTGAACGGATTTTTTCCCCTTGTGGATCCAAGCGAGGAAAAACCACGGGCCATTCGCAAAGGTATAACCGAATTCGGACTCCCTTATGAACAGGAACCGGCCATCACGCGCCACCTGTGCTGGTTTTTGGAACAGCACGCAGCGGACGTGAACATATTTTTACAAAAAGATCTGCCCGAACCCGATATTATTCTCTTTAACGGCGGATCTTTGAAGCCGGCAGTGATCCAGGAGCGGATTCGCGGCGCCATCCGGCAGTGGTTCGGGCAACCGGATGATACGCTTCCTCGGGTATTGCAAAATCCTGATCCCGATCTGGCGGTTGCAATGGGCGCGGCCTATTACGGACGGGTCAAGATCGGCCAAGGGGTTCGGGTGGGCAGCGGCAGTCCGCGAGCGTTTTATTTGGGGGTGGCCGGCCAGGCAGAGGCAGATACCCGTAAAGAAAAGGATCGGAAACAGGCCATATGCCTTGTGGAACGTGGTTTGGAAGAAGGAACCGATATTGAATTGCAAGACCGCCAATTTGAAGTGCTGACCAACCAGCCGGTCACATTTGACATCTACAGCTCCAGCTTTCGAAGCGGCGACCGGTGCGGTGATCTTGTCACCATAGACGACTCCCTCACCCCTTTACCGCCCATTCAAACCGTAATTCAGTATGGGAAAAAAGGCATTCAAACCCGCATCCCTATCCATATTGCGGCCAGCTATACGGAGATGGGGTCGCTGGCCCTCTGGTGCCGGAGTCTGCTAAGCACCCACCGCTGGCACCTTCAGTTTCAACTTCGCACTGTTTCGGTCCCCATCCAGGTCGCGGATCAGGAAGTTTTTGAATCTTCCGTTGTCGACGATGTTCGCGAAATGGTCCGGGAGGCGTTTGCAGATGGGGCCTCCGACACGCACTTGGTGTCCCTTGCCAGGGATATTTCCAAACGCGTTGAAAGACCGCGTGAAAAATGGCCTCTAACCTTTATCCGCAGCATTGCCGACGAGCTCATTCAACTTGAAAACGTCCGAACCGGTTCACCCGTGTCTGAAAGCAGGTGGCTTAACTTTTTTGGATTTTGCATGCGTCCCGGATTCGCCGACGGTCTGGATCCGCACCGGATGAAAAAGATATGGCAGATCTACATCCAGGGAATGCGTCATCCCAATTATTTGCAGGTTCAAAGCGAGTGGTGGATTATGTGGCGGCGCGTGGCCGGCGGTCTGAAGCCCGGCCGGCAGCGGCAGTTCTTCCAGGACCTGACACCCATACTTTTCCCCGGTAAAGGCGCCCGAAAAAAGGTGCCGCCCCAGCAACGGCTGGAGATCTGGATGACCGTTGCCAACATGGAACATCTGCTGGCAAAAGACAAGATCAAATGCGGTCGCATGCTGCTGTCGGAAATAAAACCAAAAAAATGCAGGGCCCAGCATTTCTGGTCCCTGTCGCGCATGGGTGCCCGTGAACTCCTTTACGGACCCGTGGACCGTGTGATACCGGCCAAAGAAGTGGTTGCCTGGATTGAAACGCTGCTTTCAAAAAAATGGCGCGACCCCAGACCCGTTGCCGCCGCCATTGCCCAGCTGGCCCGCAAAACCGGCGATCGTACCCGTGATTTGGATCACGCCGATATTGAACCGGTTATGAAGTGGATGACCCAAGATCCCCATCGGAAACAACTGTTACAGCCTCATATCCGATACTTAAAAGAAGTGGTTCCCCTGGCCAAACAGGAAGAAAGTAACATTTTCGGAGAATCTTTACCTGCCGGTATTGTGCTGCACACGGGATGACCCCGGTGATGGGTGCGTAACGCCATAAGCGCTAAGTTATTTTTTGCGCCGGAAGGACTGTGGAAGGTTTACTGAAAAAGATGAACATCGAACATCGAACGTCCAACATCGAATGATGAATAAAAAAACCAATATTGAACAGCGAATGGTGATTGAGGAAAAAGATGACGAAGCAAAGATATGATCTTGAAGAAAGGCTGCTTGAGTTTTCGGTGCGAATCATAAAGATGGTTGAACAGTTGCCAAATAACAGAACAGGCAACCATGTTGCGGGCCAATTGTTAAGATCGGGAACTTCACCTTATCCAAACCATGGTGAAGCCCAGGCAGCGGAGTCCCCAAAGGACTTTGTTCATAAACTTCTTATCTCATTAAAAGAACTTAGCGATTATGGGGCGTAAGGCCCGTTCAGAACGCCCCAAAGACTGCTCCGGCAAAACAAAAGGACTTTCAAAAAAATTGAAATTAAGTTTCGAATTCAAGTCTGGTCACCGATATAATCAGCGGCAGGTCAAGCAACTTTTCAACAACATTATCGGAAATGCGGACATTGGTTTTAAGGAAAATGATGTTCATTTTTCCGGTTTCTTCCTGGCCCAAATGCATCTGGTCGATGATAATTTTTTTACTGCCGAGAAGTGTTGAAAAACTTCCAATGGCCCCCGGCTTGTTAAGCGTATATATCAGCGCCAGATGACCTTGAGGGATAAGCTCAAGCCGAAAATTGTTAATTGTTACGATCCGAATTTTATTCTTGCCGAATAGTGTTCCGGACACCATATTTGTAA
>JAYEFV010000002.1:0-21714 GCA_034658755.1 Thermodesulfobacteriota bacterium
CTTTTGGTAACAATCCTGAACAAATTGCCGGAATGTTTCCCCCGGCACATCCGGGCTGTCAAAGATCCATTTTTCCATGCGGACAAAATTTTCCACGAATTTTTTATTGTCCATGTTTTCTAAAAACCCCACGTATTTGTCGATCATCAGCCGGGCAGGATTAAGGAGTAAAAACCCTAAATTCATAATATCTCCGGGAATATTGCCATAGGTATCCACAAGCTGGTCCGCATCCATATCCTTTATCCAGACATGTAACAACCCCTGATCCGTATCGAAGTGGGTGGGCGTGACCGTTGTAACCAGGCTTTGAATCTTTTCAGGGTGAAGGGCCGAATAAATCACACAAAAGGTGCCGCCCATGCAAATTCCCATCAGGTTGATCTTTTCCAGATTGTGTTTTTTGAGGATAAAATCGACAGCGTTGTCTATATACCCGTTAACATGATCGTCAATTGTGAGGTACCTGTCCTTGCGTGTGGGGTAGCCCCAGTCGATCATATAAAGGTCAATACCTTCCTGTAAAAAATTTTCCACAACGCTCTTACCCGGCTGGAGGTCAAGCATTGTTTCCCGGTTGATCAGCGCATAAACCAAAAGAAGCGGTCTTTTAAGCTGAATTTTGGTTGTCGGCTTATAATGCTTGAGTTTTACCCGGTCTTCTTCATAAACAACATCGCAAGGCGTGGTGCCAATTTCTGTTTCAAGAGGTCCGAGCAATACTTCTGAGGCCTTCTCAGTAAGCGCCTGGGCCTTTTCCGCATCCTCGGCCAACTTTGAAAGAATCAGATCAACGGCTATTTTGGGTTGAGTCATAAAATTACCCCCCATTCGACTTTGGATTTTGTATCCTTGAATTCGGAATCATATTCCATGTTATTTGAATGTAACTAAATCAGATTATACAAGATTCTTATTTTTTCTTTTCAAGTTCTTTTATTCGCTTTTTTAAAAGGTAAATTTCCTTATATAGTTCATCCATCTCTTTATGAGTGGGAACAGGAAGCATATTAAAAAAATCCTGGAGAATATCTTTTTTTGCTTCTGAAAATTCAGACATTGCATTAAGTGTCTTATTGAGTGCCTGTGTGTATTCGGACGATTGGAACAACGTCACGTAATGGCCTTCCAGTATTTTTATCCACATTTGGTAATATTTTTTTAAATTTTCAGGAAGGTCTCCTTTATCCGATAATTGCGTTAGCTTTTCCTGCAAGACCTGGAAAGACTGTTCCATGGGCAATGATAAAAGACGAGAGAATTCAGCGACAGTGGCCTGATAAATGTTAAATTTGTCCATCGACCGGATCATTTTTTCCTGATAAAATCGAGTCAGTCCCAATTGAGGAATTTTGAAAAACTTTCTGAATTCTTGTTCGTACAGCTGGCCCCACGCCTTGAATGCATCTTCTTTTAGGTTCTCATATTTATAGGTTTTGGTGGATTCCTGTAATTTTCCGTAACGTTCCAGCCACTGCTTCTGAATATTTACAAAATTGTTAAAACCTGTTTGCGCTATTTTCAAGAAAATTTCCGGCAGCATACCGGTTCCTTTAGAAAGAGTTTCCATGGTTTCCGGATTGCTCATAAGCTGTGAAAACGCTTGCCAGCTTTTTTGGGCGCTGTCCCATGATTCATGGTTCCGAGGCCTTTTTCCATCTTTTTTTGAATCCGGTGTTATACCGGTTGTCTTATGGAAAGCGGTCCACATCCAAGCCATCGGATCCCATAATTCTGTAGTCATCTTCATCCAGTCCGCAAAAAAAGTTTCTGGCCCTGTCTTTTCCCGTGATTTATCCGTCATCATTCACCTCGTTTTATAAGACAATAATCCTTTTTATCTTTTTCTACCTCTACAACAGGGAATGTCAACAAAAAAAAATAATAAAAGATTGAAAACATTTATGATAGTGCCTAGGGGAATTGCCTAGAGATCGGGATTTTTCCCTATAAAAATGAACCTTTTTTCTTATGGACATATTTTCCAATAAACTTTATATTATTTAAAAATATTTTAAAAGCGCGGGAGGCTACATTTTTTGCGCTTGTGTAGAGTGGTTTTTTAATGATGAAGAACCACTCTTTTAATTGTCTTACCTTTTAAATCATGCCAATACATTGAGATCAATAATTCTGCTTATAGTTTAAAAAATATGGTTTGGATTTCCGTTTGTCGGTTTGAGGTGAATCTTCGCTATTATTAATTAAATTAAATAAAAGGAGGCAGACATGAGCGGCAGTGTTTACAAAATCATAGAATTGGTGGGAACAAGTGAAACTTCCTGGGAAAAAGCTGCGGAAAATGCAGTAGCAAGAGCAACTAAAAGTCTGCGCGATTTAAGAATTGCGGAAATCACAAAACTGGATATGACAATTGATAATGGTAAGGTCGTATCCTATCGTGCCAGAGTATCGCTTTCTTTTAAATACGAAGGTTCCTGATTTAGCTCGACACTCTCTCTATGACAATAATTTTTTGATAAATTTGGAAATCGTCGAGAAACAATAGCTAAAAATCAGTGCATACCTGTTTTAAAGGGATGTCACTCGTTGCCCCCCTGTTTTCGTTAATCAAATAAGTCGGATATAAGAGGTAAACGTCTCGTGGCCCTGGTCGCCTAGCCCTGCCGCCATCGGATGCGACTAAGGCGTATGCAGGGCGGATTTGGCTGGCAGGCGGAGCCAAGCGAACGAATTTGAAATCAGGAGTATATTCAAATGCCCAAAAAGCAAACCTATGAGGCATTGGAACAACGGGTAAAAAAATTAGAAAAAGAAGCCATCGGATGCAAGCAGGTGGAGGAAAAGCTTAGGAGGAGTGAGGAAAAATATAAAACACTTACAACGAGCTCCCTTACCGGTATTTTCATCCACCGGGATGGGAGGTTTGTATTTGTTAATGATAGATTCGCCAAGGTACATGGTTATACAACAGAAGAATTACTGGGAAAGGAATATAAGACGCTGATTCACCCTGATGACCGGGAGGTTATCGCAGAAAGAGTGTCCAAACGATTGAAGGGTGACTCTGTTCCGTATCATTATGAGGTTCAAAGGCTCAAAAAAGATGGGGAAACCATTTGGTGCGAAATGATGGTAGCTGCCATCGAATATAGGGGAAAGCCTGCTATAATGGGAAATATAGTGAACATCACCAAACGCAAGCAGGCAGAAAAACATGTTCGCACCCTCACTCAACAACTGATGAAGGCCCAGGAAAATGAGCGCCAGCGAATTTCCCGTTATCTGCATGACAGCGTGGCACAAGACCTTTCCCTGCTGAAAATCGGCTGTGAAACACTTTTTGATAATTATCCATCCATACATAGTGGGATAAGGCAAAAAACTTCGGAATTGTCAACAATACTCAAAAGATTGATATCGGCTGTCAGGGATTTTGCTTATAATTTACATCCTCCCGGGCTGGATCAATTGGGGTTGGTTCGAACGGTTTATCAATATTGTGAAGAATTTGCCGAAACAAATCGGCTAAACATTGATTTTTTATCTGCCGGCATGGATGATCTAACCATTCCTTTTGACACGGAAATCAACTTGTACCGACTTATCCAGGAGGCTTTCTGTAATATTAAAAAACATGCTGATGCCGATAGTGTAACCGTTAAAATGGTTGCTTCTTTTCCACACATCATCCTGCGCATTGAGGATAATGGTAAGGGATTTGATGTCAAGGACCGGATTGAATCGGCTACTAAGGAGAAGCGGATGGGACTTCGAAGCATGGAGGAACGGATTAGCCTTTTGAACGGAAAAATGAAGATCAAATCTTGTCCACCGGAAGGCACAAAAATATTTATTGAAGTTCCCTATAAGGAGAAAAATCGTGTCCGAAAAGAAGAGCATATTGATCATTGACGACCATCCTCTTTTCAGGGAAGGGCTTAAGACAATTATAGAGCGCGATTCTCGTTTTGAGGTTGTCGGTGAAGCCGGAAATGGACGAGAAGGGCTTCAAATGACAAAAAAACTTAAACCGGATATGATTATAGTGGACATATCCCTACCGGATCAAAGCGGCATTCAACTGACCAGGGAAATACGAACTCTTTTTTCCACAACACGCATTTTGATTGTCAGCATGCATTCTAAAATTGATTATATTGCCGAGGCATTTCAGGCTGGAGCAACCGGATATGTGGTCAAAGAGTCTGCCTCGGAAAGGCTTGTGCAGGGGCTTGAATCTGTTGCAAGAGGCGATTATTTTCTTGACAGCTCGGTTTCCCATACGGTGGTTGAAAATCTTATGAAATCTCCTTTAAAAGAGGCAAAAATCACGGATGCCGATTACAATACGTTAACGCCTCGGGAGCAGGAGGTTATGCGCTTGCTGGCAGAAGGATTGTCCAGCAAAAAAGTTGCTGAAAAGCTTTTTATCAGCCCAAAGACCGTTGAAAACCATCGCGCCAACATTATGAACAAGCTTGGTCTTCACAATGCTATTGAATTGACGCGCTATGCTGCAAAGCTCGGCCTGATTGACGTTGATCTCTGGAAAGAATAAAGGATCAACTCTTATCCCACTATTGCGGGACAAGTTCCCGCTCCTCAGGGATTTTGCCTATAAAAATGAGCCCTTCTCTCTATATACAAAACTAATTCCAACTTGATAATAATAAATGTAAATTGGCCGTCTCCTGATGTTATGAATACACTTAAATAGAGGAGGCAATATGATTTCTTCTCCATGTAAAAATTGTCCCAGAAAAGATCTGCCTAAGGAGGATTGCGCCAAAAATTGTAAATTGCTGAAAGCGATACAGGAAGTTCATGTATCTATTGAAAAATGGAACGTTGGAAGCGGAATAGATTATACCGAAGAATACAGTTATACATTACCGGCGTCGATTTCACAAAATGCTATATCGTTATAGTCGATATAATGTAAAACTGTTTTAAAAAAGCAGCGATCCATTCTATTCTAAAACAACCGAATTAAAGGTGGTCTTTTGTTTTAATAACCCATGATTTTGCTCCGTGGATAGAAATTCCGAGACATAAAAATAATTGATATATGATATTCAGAAAAGATCAAAAGAGCTCGACCAGCACTGCAAATCTGAAGGGGAGCGAGGAGATAGCGACAGCATCATCCTCCAAGACCGGACCGGGTGTTAATAAAAAGAGTTTTCTTGATATCACGACCCTGATTAGAAGTATTCAGCGCGCTGAAGGCAATACGGACTGTTTTCAAAAAGGAATTATCGATTGCGATCAGCTCGACTGCAAGTGGCGTTCCTTATGCCTGGAAGAGCAGGCTGTTTTGAGAAAAGAATAGGCATAGATAGAAAGGAGGTATATTATGAAGGCAGGAATCTTTTTCACTGGCACAGGTCCCATTCTACTTTTGACCACTTATGAATCTTTAAATGATTCAAAGCTAATTGAGAAGCTCGCTGTAAAAGGGATAAAAAAGTTCATTGCGCATGAAATTTCTGAAGATAAAGTAAAAGAAAAATATGGCTTGCAATTTAAAACAATAATGAGTGATTTGCGTCAGACGGACGACTTGCGGGTCCTCGACTATGATGGACATCATATTTTCAATACTATTTCGTTCAAAGAACTGGGAGAACCGGTATTTTATGAAGCTTAAGACGACTTGAAATTCGTCTGTCAGCAAGTATGGATCTCTTAAAGGAAAGAAAAAGTATATATCCACTAATCGGATACTTATTTGACTCCCTCCTGCATGCCGGTGCTAGTTGCTCGGGCAAGTCAAAGGTTCGGAGTGTCTTAACCCGATAGATGTGGAGTATCTTATGGCAAATATACTTATTATAGATGACCAGGCGTGGGTAAAGGATCTATGTAAAGAAAGTCTGACCGGTGAAGGATACAATGTTTCAACAACGGATGATGTCGAATCTGTGATGAAAAACATATTATCGTTTAAACCCCATATCGTGCTCCTGAACCAATACTTAAAGCATGGATTCCTGGTATGGGATGTTTTGCAGGGCATTAAAACGCGAAATCCAAACCTTCCGGTACTTATCGTCACCGCCCATGACACACACCTGTTTAGTCCCCACCTTTCTCAAGCAGACGGGTATCTGGTTAAAAGCCATACGGCCGCTGATGAACTCAGGGAAAAGATATCCAATTTATTAAATCCGTTGTCTGTCGTTCAGAAACATACAGAAATTCCCTCTCCTATATAGCCTTGACCTCCCCACAATAATGATGTCTTTTCCTTTGACACACAAGCGTTGTTAATTTATATTATTTTTTTAAAATAAAATCATACCTAAATTCTGCAAGCCTCGTATCAGCCGGATATAAAAGGCATCAATCGTGTAGCCGTATTGTAATACTGCAATTGATTGATAACGCAGTAGATCCGGTCGAGACGAGGCTCCCGAAGGGTTAACTTTTTTCGAAATTTAATCTGGATTTCATCCATTTATTTTGCCTGTTATCGGTGTGTGGATATTGACAATAATGTCTCGATACCGCATTGTATTGACAGCAAATTTATTTCTTTTGAAAAAAGTTAATGCAGATTTTAGGTCGTATTGTTTACAAACCAAACAGTGACGTCCGATGGATAATTCAAATTGGGTCATCCAGGATCCCGCGCCGGGAACACGCATTCTTATATTTAGAGGTGATACCCGGACATTTAAGCTCTCCCTTTCACATGCCGGAAAAGGAAGTGCATGGCTTCGTACCAACATCGGCCATTCCCAAACCTCCAGGCGGGAAATCACCAGGAAAGTAGATAACGATGAGCCGCCACTCGGTCGGGACTGGTTTGACATCCCCATGCACCGTGTTGACGTGCAAAATTTTATGGTTACCCTCCCTTTTTGTGAAGTGGGGCATTTTGAAGCCAAAAGTTTCTTTTTAAGTGAAAACCAGACCATCCCGGTGTGGCCGGAGGGTCCTAATGTTGCCATCAACGTGGAGCCGGCACACACATGCTGTTCAAACATCATTTATAATGCATTTGTCCGTCAGTTCGGTCCAAACAAGAATGGCAAGTTTTTATCCGGGACAGATGAAGATTCGATCCGGTCTCTTGATAAAAACGGTTATACGGTGATCCCGCCATCAGGAACCTTTCGTGATTTGATAGGAGAACTGGATTTCATTATTGGCGAGCTTGGGTGCCGAATAATCCAGTTGCTTCCCATACACCCCACCCCCACTACCTATGCCCGTATGGGGCGGTTTGGAAGTCCGTATGCAGCACTCAGTTTTACAGCCGTGGATCCGGCTTTGGCTGAATTTGACCCCAGGGCTACTCCTCTCGAGCAGTTCATAGAGTTGATAGATGCAATCCATGAACGTCATGCCATGATTTTTATTGACATCGCCATCAACCATACGGGCTGGGCCGCCGGTCTTCATGAAACTCACCCGCAATGGCTTGTCCGAAATCCGGACGGCCAGATCGAGATGCCGGGCGCCTGGGGAGTCGTCTGGGCAGACCTGACGACTCTCGATTACACTAAAAAAGACATGTGGCAATATATGGCCGATGTTTTTATTACGTGGTGTCGGCGGGGAGTGGACGGATTCCGGTGCGATGCGGGATATATGATTCCGGTCCCTGCCTGGAAGTATATTGTTGCCGCTGTCAGGGATCAGTATCCTGATACAATTTTTCTTTTGGAAGGTCTGGGTGGAAAAATTTCCGCAACCCGGGATATCCTAAACAAAGCCAATTTCAACTGGTCCTATTCGGAGCTTTTTCAAAACTATGACCGGAGCCAGATTGAAACCTATCTTCCGGGAGCCAATGAGATCTCCGTAAGTGACGGAATAACGGTACATTTTGCTGAAACCCACGACAACCTTCGTCTGGCCGCTCGATCTGAGGCCTTTGCTCGGATGCGGACAGCCCTGTGCGCGCTTTGCAGTTATCAGGGCGGCTTTGGCTTTGTCAACGGGGTGGAATGGTATGCGACGGAAAAGATCAGCGTCCATGGAGCAACTTCACTGAACTGGGGCGCTGTAACCAATCAGGTGAAATATATCCGTCGCCTCAACACCATGCTCAAATTACATCCGGCATTTCATGACCGAACGGAACTGAAAATGGTCCAGCAGAGTGATGGAAATTGTATTGTGATGCTGCGACACCATCTGCCGTCAGGAAAAAAGCTTCTCATTGTGGCGAATCTTGATGATCGGCATCAGACTTTAGCATCCTGGAATCCCCAGGAAACAGGCATGGATGAATCTGCGTATGTGGACCTTATCTCAGGCGAGAATGTGGCTATTGCCGAGTCTGACGGAAAGCATTCCTGTCTCCTCGATTCCGGCCGGGTTGTTTGTCTTACCGCTGACCGGCATGATATTGATATTGTTTGTGAGGTTGACTCTAAAACCGCATTATGTCCGGAACGAATTAAACAGCAATGCCTTCGGGCCAAGGCCATGGACGTACTGCATTGTTATAACGGCACCCGGGATCTGGGTAACTTTGAACCGGATAAGGCGGCACGAAAGCTGGAGGAAAATCCCCTGGAGTACTGCCGCAGTCTTAACCCGTTCAGCAGTGAACCTCGGGTGATAACCTGGCGATGGCCCCGGGATAAAAAGCGAGAAGTAATGGTGCCTCCGGATCATTTTCTAATGGTTTGCGCACACAGACATTTTCGCGCCAGGATCATGGACGAAAACCGGTGCCTGTACCATGAAGCAAGTCTGCAATGTACGGACGGATCGTGTTTTGCACTTTTTTCTCCCCTTCCTCCGCCCAGGTCTCATCGCTCGGTTACCCTGAAGTTATCGGTGTATACTCCAAATGATACTCAACATGGTGACGGGCCGCTTCTTTTCCTTTCCCGGGCAGAGGATGCAACGGTGAAACGGATCTATTCCCGGCCGGATCTGTCGAGCCGTTCCCCCCTTTTGCTCGGCACCAACGGCCGCGGAGGCATGCTTCGGGCTGCCGTTTCCTGGGGAGAACTTGGTAGCAGGTATGACGCCCTTCTGGCAGCCAATATGGACCTTGAGATCACTGAAGATCGGTGGGTAATGTTCACACGATGCCGGGCATGGCTGGTGTATCAGGGCTATTCACAGAAAATTTGCGATGATTGTTTTGATTCTTTTTGTTTCCAGTCCCGTGCCCGAGGCTTATGGCGATATCAGGTGCCGACGGGCCAGGGGGAACATGTTTTTCTAACCATATGTGTGGAGATGGTTCCCGGAGAAAATTCCATGCGTATGGTTTTTATCCGAGATCCAGCAAAAAGTCGGCCAGGAATGCTGGCAGATCATGAGTCGGTCCGGCTCATCCTGCGTCCGGATATTGAAAGCCGCGATTTTCACGAGACCACTAAGGCATATCAGGGACCGGAACATTTCTGGCCCGGGGCTGTAAAGTCGAATCCGGACGGTTTCACATTTGTGCCGGAGCAGGAACACCGGCTGAATTTGAAGATTTCTGAGGGGACTTTTGTGTGGGAGCCGGAATGGCAATACATGGTACACCGGCCAATAGAGGCTGAGCGGGGTCTTGATCCGGATTCGGATCTGTTCAGTCCGGGCTATTTTTCTTCATTCATGAAAGGAGGAGAATCCATAGCGCTGAGCGCTTCTATTACGGGTATGCAAGATTCCTATTTTCAGAATCAAAAACACTGGTTCGTTGATATGGAACCGGCTGTTTTTGAAGAAAGAAAATGTTGCAAACCGGATGAGGCGTTACAAACAGTACTGGATGATTATGTGGTAAAAAGGAACGATTTGAATACCGTAATTGCCGGATATCCATGGTTTCTCGATTGGGGCCGGGACGCCTTGATTTTTGTGAGAGGGTTGATTGCAGCACGAAGATTGGACCAGGCCCGTTCTATCCTGAAACAGTTTGGACAGTTTGAAAATAACGGGATGATCCCTAATATGATCCAGGGCAAAGATGCAGCAAACCGGAACACCTCTGACGCACCGCTATGGTTTTTTGTTGCATGTGCCGATCTGGTCCGTGTTGAAGGAAATGAAAAATTTCTTGATTCAAAGTGTGGTGATCGAACAATTCGCCGTATTCTTTTTTCCATAGCCAATGCTTATGAAGTGGGCACGCCCAACGGTATCCGTATGGATCCGGAATCGTGTCTTATTTTCAGCCCGACCCATTTTACCTGGATGGACACCAATCACCCTGCAGGAACGCCCCGGCAAGGGTATCCCATTGAAATCCAGGCTCTCTGGTTTGCTGCACTATCCTTTTTAACACGCATTGATCCTTCAGGGGACGGCGGCGATTGGACGAATAGAACTTCCCGGGTTCAGGCGTCGATTTTTAACCTCTTTTGGCTCGACAAAGCAGGCTATCTGTCTGACTGTCTCCATGCCAATTCGGGAGAACCGGCCGTGCAGGCAGACCCCGATGATGCCCTGAGGCCGAATCAGCTTTTTGCCGTAACACTTGGCGCTGTCTCCGACCGTAATATTTGCCGTAAAATCGTTGCAGCATGTGAGGAACTGCTGGTTCCAGGAGGTATTCGTAGCCTTGCGGACCGACAGGTTCGCCGACCGATTGCAATTTATCATAACGGGACAACGATTAACAATCCCCATCATCCTTACCAGGGGCAATACGCGGGAGAGGAAGATTTAAAACGGAAGCCTGCGTATCATAACGGCACTGCCTGGACATGGCTGTTCCCAAGTTATTGTGAAGCATGGGTAAGAGCCTACGGCAATAAAGGAAAAAACACGGCTTTCTCATGGCTGGCAAGCAGTGCCCGTCTCGTATCCCAGGGGTGCGTAAGCCATCTGCCGGAAATCATGGACGGAGATTTTCCACACAGGCAACGTGGCTGTGATGCACAGGCCTGGGGGGCAAGTGAAGTTGTGAGAGTATGGAAGCTGCTCCAAGCTTTGGATTGACTATTTGATAATAGTTGGGTAGTTGAGGGGTTGAGTTTCTGTTAAAGAACCAATGTCGAATAACGATTAAACAATAAACAAGAATAAAGGACTAATGAACATGAGTTTTTTACAAACATTTCAGGTAGTTCCTGCCATTCCGGAACCTCTTTCTTTTCTTCAGGTTCTGGCACGTAACCTTTGGTGGTGCTGGCATCTGGATGCCATTGAACTCTTTCGTCGCATAAGTCCCCGGCTCTGGGAGGCGTCCGGGCGCAATCCCATCGTATTTTTAACCTTAATTCCCCAGAACCAACTGGAAGAACTGTCAAAAGACGAAAGCTTTCTGGCTCATCAGCAGCGGGTGGAAGAACGTTTTGTGGACGATTTAACCCCTGAGGATTCAAGCGAATCTTCATACGGAAAAAAGGGAATTATCGGATATTTTTCCATGGAATTCGGAATTCATGAAAGTGTTCCTCTGTTTGCAGGAGGTCTTGGGGTTCTGGCCGGTGATCACTTAAAGGCGGCTTCCGACCTTACACTTCCCTTAATAGGGGTAGGACTTCTCTACCGGCAGGGCTATTTTCACCAGTTTCTGGATCAGGAGGGTTGGCAGCAGGAGGAATATCCGGAAACCGATCTTTATCACCTGCCTGTGGAACGGGCAAAGGATCGATCTGGAAATGAGGTAATTATCTCAGTCTCTGGACCTGAGGGCGAAATCCGGGCCTCTGTATGGAAGATTATGGTGGGGCGCATTCCTCTTTATCTTCTCGATGCCAATTTGCCGGAGAATTCCCCGGATATTCGGGAAATAACCTCTCGTCTGTATGCCGGAAATCCAAAGACTCGTCTGGCCCAGGAGGTACTGCTGGGAATCGGCGGAATGCGTGCTCTTGAAGCCATGGGAATCTATCCGACCGTGTGCCACATGAATGAAGGTCATTGCGCCTTTGCCACCTTAGAGCGGCTTGCCCGGACGATTGCCTCATATAACGTCAATCTTGAGACGGCGAAGGAGATCGTTTCAAGAACCACGGTTTTTACTACCCATACGCCGGTGGCAGCAGGACACGATGAGTTTCCCGTGGACCTTGTAAAACCGTATCTTAGTTCATTTGCCGACAGATTCGGAATAAGCGTTGACGAGATTTTATCTTGGGGACAACCCATAGAATCCGGCTCAGGCACCTCCCTTTCCATGTTTGTTCTGGGATTGCGAATGGCGCAATACTGCAACGGCGTCAGCGAATTACACGGCAAGGTGGCCAGACGCATGTGGTCCCATGTCTGGCCCGGCAGGCCGGAAGACGAGGTTCCCATCACCCATATTACAAACGGTATACATATTCCTTCGTGGATTTCTGTTGAGAACGCCCTGCTGTTTGAACGCTATCTTGGACCGGATTGGTATTTGGACATGGGGAACCCGGAAATCGCCAAGCGTATTGACGATATTTATGATGAGGAATTGTGGCGTGCCCGCGAAATGAGTCGCAGCCGCCTTATTCGCAATTGCCGAGCATTGATGATAAAGCAATACAGGCGCCGTAATGCCCCCAAAGCAATGATGAAGGATGCGGAATCGGTACTTGACAAGGATATATTAACCATCGCCTTTGCCCGTCGTTTTGCGACTTACAAGCGGGCCAATCTTTTGCTAAAAGATCCGGAGCGCTTTGAAGCAATCATTGCCTCAAAGACAAATCCGGTTCAGTTTGTCTTTGCAGGAAAAGCCCATCCTAAAGATAACGAAGGCAAGGAACTGATTAAACGCCTTGTCCAGTTTGCCCGCAGTTCCAAGGTGCGCCACCGAATTGCCTTTTTAGAAGACTACGATATCAGTATAGCGCGGCACCTGGTTCAGGGTGCGGATGTGTGGCTCAATACTCCCAGACGGCCCTTTGAAGCATGCGGCACATCCGGTATAAAAGCTGCCGCAAACGGAGTTTTAAATGTAAGTATCCTCGACGGCTGGTGGTGTGAAGGATATGCTGAAGCAAGAGGCTGGCGCATAGGAGACGGGGAGGAATATGCTGATACGGCCTACCAGGATACGGTGGAGAGTCAAGCCCTTTATAATGTGCTGGAAAACGACGTGATTCCCTGCTTTTATGAAAGGAAGAATGGGGATGCGCCGGACCGGTGGCTCAAAATGATGAAAGAATCAATAAAGATGGCGATGCTGCAATTTTGCGCCCGTATAATGGTGAACAAATATGAAAAGAAATTTTATCTCCCCGTTGCAAAACGCTTTGCGCATCTGACTGAAGATAATGCCAAGGAAGCGGTAATTCTTTCCGCCCAGTATAAACGACTCAGCACCCTGTGGGGAAAAATTAGGATTGAACACCCTGTACGAAAAGTTGAGGGTCCGTTTCGGGTGGGAGATAGCTTTGAAGTAACAGCGGTTGTGAACCTGGGAGAACTTGATCCTGGTGAGGTAGAAGTTGAACTCTATTACGGGAACCTGAAGACGGTGGATAGCATTGCTGACAGCCAATCTGAAAAAATGGCCGTAAAGGAAAACCGCGGGAATGGTGAGTGTCTTTACGAATGCACCATAACCTGTGGCGCTTCAGGTCGATATGGTTTCACTGTCAGGGTTATACCCAGGGGAGATGACAGGATCAAATTTGTACCCGGGCTTATTACATGGGCCTAGGGATTGAAAATTTAAGATTGACGATTGGAAATTTTCAATATTCAATTTTAAATCCTCTTCGGGTCCGGTTTATCCGATATAGGAGCTGACCATGGCACATCCACAGAGCAATCCACGCATTCTTATTGTAACTCCGGAGATAACGTATTTGCCGGACCGTATGGGAGGTATGGCCTCATTTTTTACCGCCAAAGCAGGGGGGCTTGCCGACGTCTCGGCAGCACTGATCAGTGCTCTGTTTGAACAGGGAGCCGACGTACACGTCGCCATTCCGGACTACCGTTCCATCTTCAGTAACGGATTGGCCCCTGTTTTAAAAAAAGAGCTCAATAAAATTCAGCGCAAAATGCCCGATGATCGCATCCATTTGGCGGAAGACAGGGCCTTTTATTACATCAACCGTGTTTATTCTGCGTATGGAGAGGAAAACATTAAGATCGCCCTGGCTTTTCAACGTGAGGTGATCAACCACATAGTCCCCCAGATCCAACCGGATCTGATTCACTGCAATGATTGGACGACCGGTATCATTCCGGCCATGGCCAGGCAAATGGGAATTCCATGCCTTTTTACCATTCACAATGTTCACACGGTAAAAACAACGTTAGCCTACATGGAAGACAGGGGAATCGATGCCGCCTATTTTTGGCAAAATTTGTATTATGAAAATATGGCCACAAATTATGAGGACATTCGGGATACCAATCCCGTAGATTTTCTCACCAGTGGAATTTTTGCCGCTCATTTTGTGAATATTGTCAGCCCGACATTCCTGCTGGAGGTCGTCAAAGGGCAGCATGATTTTGTCGAACCTCCCATACAACGGGAATTGGCCAATAAATATCATGCCGGCTGTGCCGTTGGAATACTGAATGCGCCGGATCCTTCCTTTAATCCTTGTGCAGATAGACATCTCAAGCAAAACTACGGTCCGGAGGACTATTTTTTGAGCAAACGTGTAAACAAGCTGTTTTTGCAGGAAAAATTGGGATTGATTAAAGACGAAAAAGCACCCGTCTTCTTCTGGCCATCCCGGCTTGATCCGGTTCAGAAGGGATGCCAGTTGCTGGATAAAATATTTTACAAGGTGATTTCGAAATACTGGCACCAGAATCTTCAGATTGTCTTTGTCGCCAATGGTGATTATCAAATGGTATTCAGAGACATTGCGAATTATCATGGATTTCAGAAACGCGTGGCAATCTGCGATTTTGATAACGGCCTGGAACATCAGGCTTACGGGGCTTCAGATTTTATCCTGATGCCGTCAAGTTTTGAACCATGCGGGCTTCCGCAAATGATAGCCCCGCTTTACGGCAGTCTTCCGGTGGCCCATGATACCGGCGGGATCCATGATACGATTAATGCTCTGGATGTTGAAAACAATTCCGGCAATGGGTTCCTGTTTAAGACTTTTGATGCCAATGGGCTTTTCTGGGCCGTCAACCAGGCCATGAAGTTTTATAATTTGCCCGATAGTATAAAGGCAAAGCAAATCAAACGGGTCATGACCGAAAGTGCCGCCAAATTTACCCATGCCGCAACGGCTCGACAGTATATCGAGCTTTATGAAAAGATGCTGCGGCGGCCGCTGATTGTGAACAAACCGTCGGATCGCTCAAGCGAATCATAAACTAAAGAAACCAAGAAAAGATTCATGATGTTTGAAACCTCAGGTAATCCAAAAAGTTCGGGTCAAGACAATCATATCAATACCATACTCAAGCGTTTGTTATCCCGAGACTCCTACCTGACGCCGTATAAGAAAACCATTCGCCGGCGCTTGCTGAAAACAATCGAAACAGAATCGCGCCTGACCCAGGGAAAACGGAGCCTGGCGGACTTCGCCGCCGGCCATGAATATTTTGGATTGCATTTCCGAAACGGTGAATGGGTTTTTCGTGAGTGGGCGCCGAATGCCACCCGGATCTATCTGATTGGCGATATGACGAACTGGCGAGAGAAAAAAGACTTTGCGCTGCACCGAATCACACAAGATGGTAATTGGGAAATTCGTTTGTGCCAAGACAAATTGAAACACGGCGATCATTATCGACTTCGTGTCCACTGGCCTGACGACAAAGGCGATCGCATCCCTGCCTATTCCCGCCGCGTTGTTCAGGACCCTGATACGCTGATTTTTAATGCCCAGGTCTGGTCCCCGCCAGCTCCGTATCACTGGAAATGTATAGATTTTCAGTCTCCGCGGGACCCGATATTTGTTTACGAAGTCCATGTGGGTATGGCCCAGGAAGAGGAGAAAATCGGATCTTATAGAGAATTTACCACACAAATTCTTCCGCGTATTGTTGCGACCGGCTACAATACCCTTCAGTTAATGGCGATCCAGGAGCATCCTTACTACGGATCTTTCGGCTACCAGGTTTCGAGCTTTTTTGCTGCTTCGTCCCGGTTCGGAACGCCGGAGGAGCTCAAAGAGCTTGTGGATACCGCTCACGCTTCCGGTCTGAGGGTGATTATAGACTTGGTTCATTCACACGGGGTTTCCAACGAGGTGGAGGGTCTGAGCAGATTCGACGGTACACTGTATCAATACTTTCATAAGGGGCCACGGGGTATTCACGAAGCCTGGGATTCCAGGTGTTTTGACTACGAAAAGCATCAGGTGCTTCATTTCCTTCTCTCCAACTGCCGTTTCTGGCTGGATGAATATAAATTGGACGGTTTTCGGTTCGACGGGGTGACCAGTATGCTTTACATGGATCACGGTCTGGAAAAAGCATTCACTTCCTACGACGACTACTTTGACGATAACGTGGACGAAGATGCCCTTATCTATCTGGCCCTGGCCAACAAATTGATCCATGATGTGCGCCCTTATGCGGTTACTATAGCCGAGGATATCAGCGGAATGCCCGGGCTGGCTGTCCCGGTTTCATCCGGGGGCGTTGGATTTGATTATCGTTTTGCCATGGGAGTGCCCGACAACTGGATACGACTTGTTAAAGATGCTCCGGATGAAAAATGGCACATGGGACATCTTTGGAATGAATTGACCAACCGGAGAAGGGATGAAAAAACCATCAGTTACACCGAGTCCCATGACCAGGCCCTGGTGGGCGATAAGACGATTATCTTCCGTTTAATTGATGCGGATATGTATGATTACATGCAGGTGGGTGATGATAACCATACCGTGGCCCGCGGAATGGCTCTGCATAAAATGATCCGGCTCATCACTCTGGCCACGGCGGGTAATGGCTATCTCAATTTCATGGGTAATGAATTCGGACATCCCGAATGGATCGACTTTCCGCGGGAAGGGAACAACTGGTCTTACAGATATGCCCGGCGCCAATGGCGTCTGGTGGATGACGAAAACCTGAAGTATCAATTCCTCGCCCGTTTTGATCGAGACATGATATCTCTATCCAAGGATCATCGATTGCTGGAATCAGCGGAAATACGCCTTGTTTACGAGCACTCGGACAATAAGATTATTATTTTTGAAAGATCAGGACTTCTATTCATTTTCAACTTTCATCCCGAACGCTCGTATTCGGATTATCGCTTCGAAGCGCCGCCTGGAAAATACCGTATGATTTTCAACAGTGATGCGCCGGAATATGGGGGTCACAACCGTTTACACCCGGACCAATATCATCTGACTCTGTTCGACACTTCAATGGAACGGCAATGTAATCTGCTCAGCCTATATCTCCCCAACCGCACGGCACTGGTCCTCGAACCCGCCGCCTCTGATTGTAATTATACGGGACATAATTAAACACCTCAGCATTTTCCCCGATTGTGTGGGATAAATTCTCGCCCATCAGGAGTTCCCACTATAAAAATGAAGCCTTCCCTCTATGGACAGAGAGCATTACACTCTGATAATAAAAATAATAAATAGATTGATATTTAAAGGAGATATGCAATGGCTGCAAATTTTCAAATATTATCTTATAAAACCAGAGACAGTCTTCATCTGAAATTGAATGGTGATTTTGATGGAACTTCGGCATATGAATTGATCAATACTATCAAAGATCACGGAACCAATTTTTATCAAATTTTTATTGATACTAATAATCTTAGGACCATCTATGCATTTGGCAGGAATGTGTTGCAAAAGAACTTTGGCGACCTAGAGAAACTCAGCAACCTTATTTTTATCGGAGAAAATGAACGCCATTTAGCACAAAATTAGAAGCAAGTATGCGGATTGGCGTACCGGTTATGGATCATTTTCTCCAACCGCTCCCTCAGTTCTTATAGTGACCCCTTACCTCACCTATCTTCCCACCGGAATGCTAACCAATTCCAACAACCTGGATGCCGGGACAGAATGATATATTCTGTTGTCCATTAACATTATGGCATTGAAAAAACTATTTGATTTCAGTACGGGATAACTTCCTATATCTTTAGGATATTTTCCTGTAAAAATAAGAACTTTATCCTATAGACTTATTTTTTTAAATCTGTATTAAATTTTATATTATAAAATTATATGGTTTTCTATAATATTTATGATTAAACTAAAATTGAAAGCCCGATTCAAAATGATATATAACCTATTAAAATAACATAAAAACAAGATAATAACAGCCAATTTCAGGGGGTAACCCTATGTGATAATGGATAAAGGCTCATATACAGTTTAAAAACTGTACCAAAATATGGGCCTTTTCGTTGTTTTTCTGTTGAGAAATTATTAATGCCCGAGAGAGAAGCAAATTGGAATTATTATGAGCAAACGACTTGGGAAAGGTGGGTTAGAAGCTACCCGGCAGACAGTAAAGTTCTTCGAGACGCTGCTGCGTGCCTCGGCCGACGGTATCGTGATTACGGACTCAACGCATACTATTATCGTAGTCAATGAGACCTTCTGCACGTTTTTCGGACGGCAGTGGCGGGATGTAATAGAGTCCAGCATGTTCATCTGGCTTGAACAACTCGATGCCAATGCTTTGAACCGTTGGTCTGACCTGGAAAAGAAGGTCCGCCTCGAAGGTTTTTGCCGTAATGCCGAGTTTGAGATGACAACAAAAAACAAAGAGAGCTATTTCAGTGTCAATGCTTCTCTCCTTGAACGAGGTGCGGATGAGAAGCCGGGTGTTATCATCAGCATTTGGCACGACGTTACAGAACATAAGCAGGCGGAGGAGGCACTGAGAGAAAGCGCAGAGAAACACCGAACCCTTCTGGAAATTACATCGGAAGGATGCTGGCTGATAAATCCTGAACTCAAAACTATCGAGGTCAACGAGTCCCTTTGCAAAATGCTTGGCTACAGTCAAGATGAGATGATTGGCAAAACACCCTTTGACTTCGTTGATGATGAAAACCGAAAGATTTTTATTGAACAGACCTCAAAGATATCCGTCACAGCCCATCGCAGTTATGAAATTAACCTGAAAAAAAAGAACGGTGAAGACCTACCAACATATTTTAATGCCACCACAATCAGGGGTGAATCGGGTGAGGTGCTGGGTGCCTTTGCATTTATTACTGATATTACCGAGAAAAAGCAAACGGAAGAAGCACTGCGGAAGAGTGAGGAAAGATACCGCTCATTGACTGACGATGTCCTTGACAGTTCAATGGTCGGCATCTTTATTCTGGATTCTGAGTTCAGAGTTGTCTGGGTAAACCGGGCCGTGGAGCGTTATTTCGGTTTAAAAAGAGGTGAAGTAATTGGAAAAGATAAGAGGCTGTTAATTCGTGAACTAATCAAGGATATCTTTGAAGAACCAAAAATTTTTTGTGAGAAGGTATTAGCCACTTATGATGATAATAGTTATATTGAGAACTTTGAGTGTCATGTGCTTCCCGGTGGTGAGCGTCAGGAGCGGTGGCTTGAACACTGGAGCCAACCCATCCGATCTGGTCTTTATGTGGGAGGTCGTATTGAACATTACACCGACATCACCGAGCGCAAGCAAACGGAAGAAGCACTGCGGGAGAGCGAGGTGAAGTACCGCAACATTTTTAAAAATATTCAGGATGTTTATTATGAAGTAACCCTTGATGGAATAATTTTAGAAGTCAGTCCCTCAATAGAAGATGTTTCGCTCTTCAAAAGAGAAGGGATCATAGGAAAATCATTATCCGATATATATGTTGATCCGAAAAATAGAGATGAATTTGAAAAAGAGCTTTTGAAAAATGGAAAAGTCACTGACCATGAAGCGTTTATGATAGATAAAGACGGCTCTCAAATCTATTGTTCGATAATGGCAAAGCTTGTAAGTGATAAACATGGAGAGCCTGTCAAAATTATCGGCTCGCTACGTAATATTACCAAGCGAAAACGGATGGAGGAATCGCTCCGGGAGCGTGAGGAGGCGCTGAAAGCAATTCTCGCTGCTTCTCCGGTTGGGATCTGTTTGGTACGGAACCGCATTATAGATTGGACCAACCAAGCCATGTCCCGCATCTGCGGCTACGAACAAGGTTCCCTGTTAGGGGAGAACACCCAAGTGCTCTATCCGGATCTTGAAGAGTACGATCGTGTTGGCCACCAGTTTTACTCTGAAATTGAGCAGGAGGGAATCGGCCAAGTGGAGGCGCGGTGGGTTACCAAGGATGGCACGGAAATTCACTGCTATCTCCAAGGATGCCCACTCGATCAGTCTGATATCTCCAAAGGTGTTATCGTGGGTGCGATGGATATTACCGGTCTCAAGCAGGCCGAAGATCTTATCCGCAACCTTTCTCAACTGCTGTTGAAGGCGCAGGAAAGTGAGCGTCAGAGGATTTCTCGTGACTTGCACGACCACGTGGCGCAAGAGCTTTCCGCGGTAACAATCGGCTTTGAAACGCTTTTTGATCATCAGCCTGCGATACCTCCCGAGATCAGGCGAAGAGTTTCTGAAATGTCAAGAACGCTTCAAGAATCTATAAAAGCAGTGCGGGATGTCTCATATGATTTACGTCCCCCGACTCTTGATGAAATGGGGCTTGTAGAAACGCTTGTTCAGTATTGTCATAATTTTTCTGAGGACAATGGAATAAATGTTGATTTCCATTCCGCGGGCATGAAGAATTTAAAGCTGGATTTTGATACCGAAATCAACCTGTATCGTTTGATTCAAGAAAGTCTTACCAACATCAAAAAGCACGCTGACGCTGACCATGTGACAATCAGACTGGTTGCAGCTTTCCCTAATATTATTCTTCGTATAGAAGATAATGGTAAGGGGTTTGATGTTCAGAAACGATTGGCAACCCTATCAGAAGAGAAACGAATGGGAATTCGGAGCATGGAGCAAAGAGCTAAACTGCTTCAAGGTGAAATGAAAATTCAGTCAAAACCCATGCAGGGCACAAAGATTTCTATCACGCTTCCATATAAGGACAAAAAGAGTGGTTCACAAGAAAACCATATTGATAATAGATGACCACCCCCTTTTCAGGGAAGGCCTCAAAACGATCATCGGACGCAATGATAGGTTTGAGGTGGTCGGGGAGGCTGGAAACGGACGTGACGGACTCCAAATGGCGAGAAAGCTCAAGCCTGATCTGGCGCTGGTGGATATGTCTTTGCCGGATCAAAGTGGCATTCAACTGACCCACGAACTTAAGAATGCATCGCCGAAAACACGTATCATGATTATCACCATGCATTCCAAAGTTGATTATATTGTCAAGGCATTTCAGGCCGGAGCAACAGGATATGTGGTCAAGGAATCGGCCTCTGATAGACTTTTACAGGGGATAGATGCTGTCTTGAAGGGAGAGTATTTCATGGACAGTTCCGTCTCCCATAAGGTGGTTAAAAAGCTTATGCAATGCCCGGAAAAAGAGATCCAGATAACGGATGCGAGCTATGACACTTTGACCTGCCGAGAGCAAGAGATCATGGTGTTGCTGGCCCATGGCCTTTCCACCAAACAGATAGCAGAAAAACTTTTCATCAGCCCCAAAACAGTTGAGAACCACAGATCAAATATTTTGCGCAAGCTTAATATCCACAGCACCATAGAGCTGATTCGATATGCCGCGAGATTAGGAATGATCGACGTTGATCTATGGAAAGGATAAGCCTGCCCACAAAAACCTATCTTATCAGTATTTTTCCCGATTGCGCGGGATAAATTCCTTCCCCATAGGGGTTCCAACCATCAAAATGAAGCCCTCTCTCTATGGACAAATTGAATATAAATCGTGATAAAATGAATAAAGTTCCAAAAATAACAGGTTGGACACTTACTAAGAAAAACCTCTATTCG
>JAYEFV010000003.1:0-6376 GCA_034658755.1 Thermodesulfobacteriota bacterium
TAGTTGTCTCACGGTTCAGATTCACCAAAGACCGGAACCCTAATGCTGACCTTTTAATTGATGCATTAAGATATATCAGCGGAAGTGAACATAACGATATATCAAAGAAAGAATGCCAAAATGATAGAAATGAAGAGCTGGATGCAACTGGGCCGGTGCAATAATGATGACCTGGAAACCATCTCTTTAATGATGGGATGCAATGCTTTTAGCCGCATGACGGCACAAAACTTTGGACTGTGGACTGTTGAGTTAACTGTTTATTATGAAAATATTATGCGCTGGGCAGATAGATCTCAAAAGTACTCCCCTTACCAGGGGTGCTTTCAACATGGATGCGGCCTTCGTGAGCCTGAGCAATGTGCTTGACAATGGCGAGTCCCAGTCCTGTCCCGCCCAGCTTCCGGCTTCTTGCCTTGTCTACCCGGTAGAAGCGCTCAAAAAGACGAGGCAAATGCTCTTTCCCGATTCCGCAGCCCTGGTCTTTAACGCTAAGTATGATCTCATCATTTATTTGTTTCGCCTCGACGTGAATAGTGCTTTCCGCCTCACTGTACTTGATGGCGTTGTCCAATAGGTTAACAAGCGCCTGTTCTAAAAGGGGGGGGTCGATCATGACTAAAATGTTCTCTTCACACACGTGATCAATGGTTATGTCTTTTAAATCAGCTTTTTCACGGCAGTTGCCAATGACGGTCTGGAGTACATTTTTTATAGGGTTTTTCTGGAGTTTAATTGCTTTTTTTTCGTCATCTTGTTCGATTCTTGAAAGGCTAATCAGATCTTCTAAAATCGCTGTCAGACGATTCACATGTTTTTCGATAATACTATGAAAACGCTCGATTTCTTCAGGATTCTTAACGGATCCGTAGCGCAGGGTTTCCACAAACCCTTTGATGGCTGTAAGGGGTGTTTTGATTTCATGGGAAACATTGGCTGCAAAATCCCGTCGTATATTTTCAAGCCGCCTGACCTGGGTTACATCGTTCATAACGACCAAGACGCCAATTTGATCACCACTTGAATCACGCAGAGAGGTACTGTGTAAATATATAATTCGTTCCCCCTCGTGATACAGCGTAATGTCACCTTCCAGATTGTCTGTGCTGGAAAGCGCTTGGTTTACAAATCGCTGTAATTCAGGATTTCTGATAACTTCTTGAATGCTGCGGTTCAACATATCTTTTGGGATACTTTCAAAAATTCGAGCAGCAGCTTGATTAATGCTGATGATCCGTTCATCCATATCAAAAGCTATAACGCCTTCTTCCATACTTATGAGAACCGCCTCCAACTCATTACGCTGGTTGATAATCGTCTTGATGCGATCATCAAGTTGGGCCGCCATCTGGTTCATGGTGTCAGCAAGACTGCTAATTTCTATCAAATTTGTCTCTGGAAGTCGGTGGGAAAGATCTCCACGGGCAAAAAATTCAGCACCCTCTTTCACTTTTTCGATGGGTTGACTTATACGACGGGAGACATACAAACCGATTCCAGCAGCAAGTAGCGCAATCAACAAGCCACCTAAAGCGATTTTGCTCTGAATGGACTTTAGTTCTTTATCAATGGCAGTTATCGGCAGTGAAGTCCGTATAACAGCAATGATCCTTTTATGATCTGATAGAGGAATAGCCACGTACATCATGTTTTGCTGAAGCGTAGTGCTGAATCTTATGGATCTTCCCGCGTTTCCTTTTTTGGCCTCGATTACTTCGGGACGCAGGGCATGGTTATCCATTATGGCCGGATCTTCATTGGAGTCGCCGATAACTATGCCAGATGGAAGTATGACCGTAATGCGGGTTGCCGAGGATTGCCCGATTTCTTTGCATAAGGCGTCGATGACATTTGCATCCAAAGGCCCAAGAAATTGGATGATCTGTTTTTCCAATAGATGCGCTCTTACAAGCAAATCGGCTGCGGTCTGGTCCAGAAAGAAATTTCGAAGTGAATTCGAGGCATACCAGGTAACGGCACTCAAAGAAACAATGGTGATTAATAGATAAGAGGGGAAAAGCTGCCAGAGCAGTCGTTTCTTCTTTCTCATACGGTTTCCTTAAATCGATAACCAACACCCCTGACGGTTTCGATGTATTTACCACAGGAGTCGAGTTTTTTCCTTAAGCCTACAATCTGGACGTCAACACTGCGATCGGTGACCGGGTAATCATCACCTCGAACTGCATCGACGATCTGAAAGCGGGTAAAGACCCATCCCGGCCTTTTGGCAAGGTAATAAAGGACCTGAAATTCAGTATAGGTTAATTCTACAGGCTCACCCTTAATCAGAACTTCACGTCTTCCAGGATGGATTGTCAGTTCATTTATTTGAATGACTGAGGTATCATCAGGCGGTTCTATCGGTTTTTTCCTCCGTAAAACAGCCCGAATCCGTGCAATAAGAACACGTGGGCTGAATGGCTTGGTGATGTAATCATCCGATCCGAGTTCCAATCCGGTAACGATATCCGCTTCTTCACCTTTAGCAGTCAGCATGATGATGGGTATATCCCGTGTGTTTGAATTATTTTTCAGAATCTTGGTAACCTCCAAGCCGTCGATTCCGGGAAGCATGAGGTCAAGAACAATCAAATCCAACGGCTCAGACTTGGTTATTTTTAGGGCTTCCTCACCGGATGTCGTGCAAAAAACCTGATACCCCTCTCTGGACAGATTGTATCTAACGAGTTCCAGGATATCTTCTTCATCTTCGACAACCAAAATGTGTTCTTTAAACATACGAAACCCTCCATACAGCGTATCCGAGCTTATTCACATTTTAATATTACCTCTATCATATTATTAGGCAATTGTTAACTCCATATAAAAAGATAATATTTCTGTTATAAAACAATTAGCATTGTGTTAGATTTTTGTTGTGAAGATCGTTTCCATCGCACTTTTTTAAAGCCTCATCCTTATCTGGCACCTGTTTATATTTTTTCTTCCTCTATTTAAGATTGATTTACACAATGCGCCATGATATGTGCCCGCATTGAAAATATTGTCTGGCCTGAATCGACCGATTGCTGCTGATTTGCTATAACAGACTAAAATTATTCTGAAACAATAATGCCTAACGAATATTACGTTCTGATTGTCGGTTACATTTTTGGGTTTTACATGGCCTGGAACATCGGCGCCAATGATGTTGCCAACTCCATGGCTTCTGCTGTGGGCGCCAAGGCAATTACAATTCGCCAGGCAATATTTATCGCCGGAATTTTGAATATCATCGGCGCCGCGTGTATCGGTACCCATGTTACCAATACTATTCGCAAAGGGATTGTCTCAACCGAAGTTCTAACCGATCCACACCTGGCCCTTATCGGTGCACTTTCAGCCCTTCTTGCTGCCGCCCTTTGGGTCAGTTTTGCCACATGGAAGTCATTGCCGGTTTCCACAACCCATTCCATTGTGGGTGCCATGGTAGGCTTTGGTATTATGGCCGGCGGCTTCTCAGTCATCAATTGGGGCAAACTTGCTGCTGTGGTAATAAGCTGGGTTATTTCCCCTGTATTGAGTATTGTCATCGCCTTTTTAATGTTTAAATTAATCGTATTAACAATATTATCTAAAAAAGGTTCATTTGACAGAGCATTAAAACTGTCTCCTTTTTTTATAGGTATCGCCTTTTTTATTGTAGTATTGTCGTTTCTTTTCAAAACTCCTCTGGGCAAAAAACTGTCCATCGGAACTCCGGTTGCACTTGTCGTGGCAATGGTTTTGGCACTTATTTTCGGATTCGCCGGGAAGCGCTTAGTAAAAAGGTTAATTAAGAATAAAAAATCAAACGGAACGGAAGAGATATTCCGGCGTATACAAATCGGGACATCTTGCTATGTCGCACTGGCACAGGGGGCAAACGATGTGGCCAATGCAATAGGTCCTCTGGCCGTAATTTATTTTTTGGTAAAGACAGGCAGTGTCGGTGCTACGGTGCCGGTGCCTGTTTTTCTGCTGCTGTTCGGCGGTATCGGTATTGCCTGTGGAGTCGGAATGGCAGGGCACCGTGTCATGGAAACCATCGGCACAAAAATTACTACACTTACCAATACTCGGGGTTTTTCTGTTGATTTCGCGGCGGCAACAACGGTTCTTGTAGCTTCAAAAATGGGCCTGCCGGTTTCAACAACCCATGCTGCAGTGGGCGGCGTCCTGGGGGTAGGCCTTGCGCGCGGACTCGAAGCGGTCAACTTTGGTATTATTTATAAAATTATGTTATACTGGGTATTAACCGTGCCTGCTGCTGCCGTTACCAGTATGGTCATATTTAAAATACTGCAATTTTTGTTTTAGAAGGAGATGGCTATGCGCGTACCATTTTTTAAACTGTTTATGACTTCACCATTTGAAGGTCTTCAGGAACATGCCGAAAAAGTCATGGAATGTGCCTGGGCTTTTCAGCAGGCCATGGAGTGCTATTTTGCGGAAAAATGTAAAACATTTGAAGAATTCAGACAAGAAGTTATTCAAATTGAAAGTCAAGCAGATGCCATCAAGCGTCGCATCCGTGGGCACATTCCAAAACTAACCATGATGCCCATATCTAATTTTCTGGTGTTCAGGTATTTAAGAGAACAGGACCAGGTTCTTGACGCAATGGAAGATAGTCTTGACTGGATTTCTTATAGAGGTGAGTCAAAGATTCCGCAGGAGCTTGAAAAGGATTTTGCTCTTCTGGTGGATGCTGTTATTAATCCCATCGAACAGTTGAGCGGATTGGTAGTTGAAGCAAGATTGTATTTTAAAAAGTTCTCCGAAAAACAACGAGTAGTAGTCAAGAATATAATCCACACGCTTCGCAGGCAAGAGCACGAAGCCGATAAATTCGAAGATATTATTAAGAAAAAGGTCTTTAACATGGAGGCCGATGCCGTTACCATATTTCATTTGGTCAGACTGGCTGAAACAATAGGCTCTATCGCAGATCATGCTCAAAATGCCGGCGACATGATGAGAGCAATGCTTTCAAAATAGAGGGAATTATTTTTTCAACTTTAAACATGAGGTGGCCATTTGGACTCTCCGCTTGTCTGGGCAGAGGTTGACCTTGAAGCCATAGCTCACAACGTGCGTGAACTACGGCGAATTACAGATCCCGGGGCCGATCTGATGGCCGTGGTAAAAGCCAATGCTTATGGTCACGGGGTGATTGAGGTAACACGGAAGGCCCTGGAGAACGGCACCGATTCCATGGGTGTGGCCAGAATAGAAGAAGGAATTGAACTTAGAAAAGCAGGTTTTAATGAACCGGTTCTGATTTTTGGGTACACACCACCGGCACTTGCCCACAAGCTGATAGCGTTTGATCTGACCCAAACCGTATGGTCGTATAAAACCGCTCAAGCACTCTCCGATGTTGCTGTTTCATCCAACAAACAGATCAAGGTTCACCTTAAAGTCGATACGGGAATGGGCCGACTCGGCCTCCTGCCTGACTGCCGGCGCCCCCCTGCAACAGATCGAAATTTAATCATTAACGCTATCCGTGAAGCCGAGTCAATCTCGTCACTTGCGGGGCTTAAACTGGAAGGAGTATACACTCACTTCGCCACGGCAGACAGCTCTGATAAGTCATATGCAGGAAAACAATTTGAAATATTTGTTGGCTTTCTAAATGAGCTGCGCCGTGCCGGCATGAATCCCCCTTTTTGCCATGCGGCCAATAGCGCAGCTATTATAGACATGCCCGAAACCCATCTCGATATGGTGCGAGCCGGCATCGCAATTTATGGCCTTTATCCATCCGACGAAGTGAATAAACGCCGAATTGCCCTGAAACCAGCCATGACTTTAAAATCAAAAGTTGTTCATTTAAAAAAAGTTCCCCCAGGTTTCAAAGTCAGTTACGGCAGCACTTATCAAACCCCAGAACCTACAACTATTGCTTCAATTCCAGTGGGATATGCGGACGGATTTAATCGTCTGCTCTCTTCCCGTGGACACATGCTGGTCCGCGGGCGCAGGGCTCCGATTGTCGGACGAGTCTGTATGGACCAAACAATGCTGGATGTTGGGCATATCCCTGATGTGGATTTGGAAGATGAGGTGGTAATCTTCGGCAGACAGGAAGATGAATCCATAACAGTTGATGAGATTGCCGCAACCCTGAACACCATCAATTATGAAATAGTCTCTGCCTTAACAGCTCGCGTACCTATAATTTACCCTAAACTCTCATAATTCGAGGAGTTCGAGATCAAGGTGCCGGGGGTTAAGTTAGGGGCACCCCATCTAATTCTCATGGTCTCGTAAAAAGTCCGATTTAGACGGTTTCGTAAAAAGTTCAAATTCAAGGCGTGCAAATTTTGTAATCATGAGGCGTACTTTTCGTACGTTGAATGATTACGAAATGCAGCACAACGCAGAA
>JAYEFV010000004.1:0-6302 GCA_034658755.1 Thermodesulfobacteriota bacterium
ACGGTTTCGTAAAAAGTTCAAATTCAAGGCGTGCAAATTTTGTAATCATGAGGCGTACTTTTCGTACGTTGAATGATTACGAAATGCAGCACAACGCAGAAGTTGGACTTTTTACGAGACCGTCAATGATTTAACGATGCTGCTAACATAACTATTACATTAACCTTGTCAATACAATCTAAAACTTAAAGAACTTAGGGGCTTCGCCTCAATTGGCCTCCGGCCCGTAGGGCCTACGCCCCGGAGGGAATAGTGGAATAATGGAGTAATGGCCCCGGTGAAATAGAAAAAAAGTTTCACTGGGTAAAAATGATGGGTTTGAAGGAATTTTTTACAATTTAAATGGTTTATTTCCGCCCCTATCCCCAATATTCCAGCATTCCATTCTTCCATGCCGACGGCATAAACAAGGAGCTATTAAAAGATCTATATTTTCAACCAATCGTAGATTTTCCGAAACGTTTAATTATGAGGCAATCCATCTATGACACACCAAATTCAACCGGATACCGCCAGCCATCTGATTATTAAAGAGCCGTATTATCTTAGGACAGGGGATGAGATCAAAATGTTTGAGGCTGCTTTTGATGCTAGGCTCCCGGTTATGTTGAAAGGGCCTACCGGGTGCGGCAAGACCAGATTTGTGGAATATATGTCGTATCAATTAAAACGCCCCATGATTACCGTTGCCTGCCATGAAGACCTGTTTGCATCCGACCTTTTGGGGCGCTATCTTTTAAAAAAGGACGAAACCGTATGGGTTGACGGTCCGTTAACACGGGCCGTGCGCATGGGCGCCATCTGCTATCTGGACGAAATTGTTGAAGCTCGAAAGGATACAACGGTTGTCATACATCCATTAACAGACATGAGGCGAACCCTTTCCATTGACAAAAAAGGAGAGATAATCCACGCTCATCCGGATTTTATGATGGTGATATCGTATAACCCGGGATATCAATCGGTATTGAAAGATCTCAAACAGAGTACCCGCCAGCGGTTTATATCATTAGAGTTCGACTATCCCGAAGCCGAAAAAGAAGCCGAAATCGTCTCCCATGAAGGAAATATCGATATTAAATCCGCCTTAAAATTGGTATCTCTGGCGGGAAAAATAAGAAACATCAGAGAGCATGGTCTTACCGAAGGGGCCAGTACCCGGCTTTTAATTTATGCTGCTCAGATGATCGGACGGAACATTCCGGTTCACGATGCGTGCCGCTCCGCCATATGTCTTCCCTTAACCGATGATGCCAGGCTTCAGGAAACCCTGAACGATCTCATCGAAGATATCTTTTAGTTTTAAAACAGGATTGATAGAGTTAAAAGCTGCATCCCTTTCGCGCTAACAACTTGATTGTTTATAAATTTTTGATATGCTATTTGCACATTAATTTCGCAAGACTTTCTCATTCCCAACGGTCCTAAATCCAAGGACCTCCTGCGGCGGGGCATCCATAATTTTCAAGATCTATTTACTCCCCGGCAACTAATCTATCTTGGAGCCTCATTGGACTGTTTGTCAAAATTGCCTCCTGAAGATCGCATGTGGCTGGCATTGTTAATCTCTACTTCTCTGGAATTCAATTCCCTGCTCTGCGGCTACAAAGGTGGCGATATTCGCCGTCCCGGTGCCATACGCCACGTATTTTCCCACCACGCCTTCTCATTTCCATATACAGCCCTGGAAAATAATCCGGTATTTTCCGGCAACACTTCCGGCACCCTGAACCGGCTTTTCAATGACCGTATCCTGAGAGCTGCCAAATGGGCTGTTGAACCGGTCGAAACTCGCATAACAGGGGATCGCCGGGCCAAATTGGTCATCCATGGAGAAATAGACGCCGGAGAACCAGTCGCCGATTGGGAATCCTTAAAACAAGGGAAACGAAAATTTCTTATACTGCAAGGAAATTCCGCAACTGTTGAAATTCCTGAAGGAATAGTAGATTACGTGGTTACCGACCCCCCTTACTATGACAGCGTACAGTATAGCGATCTATCCAATTTTTTTCGAGTTTGGCTGCGTCGATTTTTGCCCTTGGATGCAGACTGGCATTACGATCTTTTTAATTCGGCAGTATCCGAAGGCGGCACTTCTGACGGGCGCAAATATGGCGAACTCCTTGGTAAAATATGGAAAAAGTGCTATCTGGCGCTTAACAAAGAACATGGCCGTCTCATTTTTACTTTCCATCACTGGAGGCCCGATGCATGGGCTGAGTTGACGCTTTCGCTGAACACCGCAGGATTTTCGTTGGTCAATCGGTATGTGGTATTTTCTGAGAACCCTATTTCCGTACATATTCTGGGGCTTAAATCTCTCAAACACGACACCATTTTGGTTTTAAAACCAAACACAGCCAAAACCAAGTCTTATAAATGGTCCAAACCTTCTCAAATCGACGCTACAGATAGCTATACATTTTGTCGCGACTGTGGAACTGCCCTGGGCTGGTTCCTGGAAAATGATTTGAGTGAAGAAAATATCCGTCACCAATGGAAACTTTTAATCAGAGAAAATGGCAATGGCAAAACATCCGGCTGTTTCAGACGAGAGTTGAATCATAGACCGTTGAAGATTTGTTCAAAGCTTTCCGCAACAATCCCAATATCCCATCCAGAGCAACCTTCCTCAAGAAACTCAAGACAAAACTCAATGCCAAAATGGAGTTAAAGCTAAAACTGTCAAAAAATTAATGGCCTGCGTCATACGGACATCATCTAACAAATGAAACCCCACGGACTCGAAGATAGAGACTCACAACTCGAATGCCGGAATTTTTATCCAGCATCCAGCATCCAGCATCCAGAAATTCCTTGACCGTTCGGGGTTAATTGTGTATGCATATTTTTGAATTTACTTGGAATTTTACTTTAAAATTCGACATTGATTCTCACTCAAGACTAAAGAGAAGTACGTCTATTTCAACGATTTGATTTTCAGCACTGATCACGGATCCAGATCTGACCTTAATTTAATAAACAAATATCATTCGCGTAGCTTGTCAACCACCAATTATCTGTAATTCAGCCGTTTTAAAGATATGCAAGAGATCGAGAGTTTTGACAAGTCCGAAATTCGTGAGGTAATCTCAATATATCAAAAGTTTGAAGACTGAAAGGCGGTCTACAATATATTGTATCCACCTTATTTTTCCGAATGGGGAATATCGGTTGAATCCCACACCGTTTTTTGATTTGAACCACTATACACCGTCTTATTAATTACGAGGATATTGTCCTTACAGGTCTTGCCCTCATTAATGGTCAAAGTTACCTGTTATTAATTATCCTTGATTTAACGGAATTTTAGTGTAAGACAATTATTACACAACCTTAATTTGGAATAGTCAGCTTCAAGGCACATATTACCCGGGTATTGAACTCAATTAATATATATTGGGGGTAGAACAATGGTTGCCTATACTCAACGGGCAAGCGTTATGATTGTTGTTATAAGCCTACTTTTGGCCAGTGTCTGTTACGGTATAGACACGAAAGTAGAGACGACCACTACAACGAGCTCCTCCAAAACGCCCACCATTTCTGAAGATAGCGCCAAAAAGGACTCGAGCAGTGAACCGAAAAAAACCTCTACGTCATCTGGAATTTTTCCTATTGAACGGCTACATGAGGTTATTCGGGAAGAACGTTTTGAGGCCCTATTGGAGATTGATAAAGAACGCAAAGCAACATTGGTTTATCTGACCCAGGAACGTCGCGCTGTAGTGGAAGAACTGAAAACAGAGCTAAATCGGATTACCGAGCTTCTTAAGTCGGAGCGGAGGGCAACGATGGTGGAAATGGAGGCAACCGGCAACCGAATCGTCGAGAACGTCATACTCAAGAGCGAACGATTAATTGATCATTTTTTTGTCCGTGTGTTGCAATTGGCGATGATCATCATGGCCTTCATTATACTCGGTTTTTTTATCTTCCGCATAATAGCAAAAAGGAAAAGTCAATCTTAATAATTCCAGGTGCCCCTGATTTTTGAAACCGGAAAAAAGCTGCCTTGATTTTTTTCCGGCTCTCGCGATTACCTGTTTCCCGCGTACTTTAGGTAAAATCCTATGCCGCATATGATCCGAAATGAAGTCTAAAAGCTTCAATCGAAAATCTTAAAACGGCTACCATCGTACACTCAAACCTATGAATGAGAAAGCGTGAATCGATGATAAAATTTTACGCTTTTCTTATTTAAACTGCTACACAATATGTTGAGGATTAGGGGATTGATGTGAAACCGTTCATATCTCCAACAAATCTGTAAGAAACTCAGATTAAAGGTTACTGCTATTCAGAATCATGGGGACGTCATGCAGAACGTACAGTGAACTGGGCAAACCTTGAACATTGATGAGTCGAGGAAATAGGTATTTCGTTTCACTCAACCCAGATGCCCGGGATCTTCGACGTGCAAATGGACAAATCAAGGTTGTGAGGAATCCGAATTAAAACCTTGAATTACCGTGAAAGCTCCGGCCTTCAAGGCGTTGGCGGCAGTCTTCCAGGTCAAAAACACGGCAGAATACCGGTTTGATATTATGGATGGCACAAAAAAAGCGCGGTTCACCAAAGTACTGAAACAGAAATGGGCAGAGTTTTTGATTTTCAAGTGTTTCAGCAACTCCAAATCCGTTAACGTCATAGGGCACATCGTTCTGAACGTGCATAAAATTTTAGCGAAAAAAACAAACTTTTTTAGTTTGAAAAATGAACTACCGAAACCCAGAGCGGTCAAAATTCAAACCGCAAGGCTTCCTGAAAATGTGGTCGAATCAAAGACCGAGAGAAAGGTTGCCTTGAACCTAAAATCTTCATCAACTTTTTTCGAAAGAGATAGATTTAAAACAATTACAATGAGCTACCCATGAGAACCCTCTGCAAAAAAATATTGACATTCGTAACCTTTTGGGTTACATTTGACATGTGATAAAATCATTCAAACATAAAGGTTTGGAAGACTTTTTTTATACAGGCAGCAAAAGAGGCATTAGGCCTGAGCATGCGAACAGGCTTGAACGCATTCTTGACAGACTTAATGCTGCCGGTGATATTAAAGATATGAATTATCCCGGTTCATTTCTTCACCAATTAACCGGAGATAAAAAAGGGCGATATTCAGTCAGAGTATCGGGAAATTGGAGGGTATTTTTTGAGTTTATTGATGGTGATGCATATATAGTTGATTACGACGATTATCATTAATAGGTGATATAATGAGAAAAATAAAAAGGAAGCCCACACATCCTGGGAAAATCATCAAAGAAGATTATTTGGAACCCTTATCTATAACTATAAAAGATATGGCGAAACTTCTTGGTGTTTCGAGAAAAACTTTATCAAAAATTATTAATGAAAGAGGTTCTATAACTCCGGATATGGCTTTAAGGCTATCCCGCGCCTTTGATACCACACCTGACTTGTGGCTGAATTTACAAAAAAATTATGACCTGTGGAATGCCGAAAGCCTATCCAAAGAATGGAAAAAGATAAAACCAATTCCGCTTCATCTGCTTCATTCTAAAGGGATGGATTAGCCTGGAGGTTCGACAGGGTTCCTCCGGAAGTCTTTATGCACAAATATTCATACACGGAGTTTCTTGCCCAGGATGGAAAAAGTTGTTATTCTGCGGGGAATATCGGATTTCCCGACATTCAAAATTACATAGAGAGGGTTAATATGCGTGCTGAATTCTGGGCAATCTTAACGGCGATGTGTTGGGCCATCGGTTCATTTTTAGAAAAACGCGGCATAAAACTCGGAGACCTGTCCCCTATCATGGGTACGGCAATACGAACGGCATTTTCTTTATCGCTGTTGTTGTTTTTATCTTACCCTTTTTGGGGACAGTTGAAAAATGCCGGGGCAAAATCGATATCCCTTGTTGCAGTCGGAGGCGGATTGCTCTCCGGTTGCCTTGGGATAATCTTTCTTTATGCCGGACTGAAGAGCGGAAATATCTCTACAGTTATGACACTCGCATTTTGTCTTGCCCCGGTTTTTGGTGTCATTATTGGATACGTGGTTTTGAACGAAACGTTGTTGGCTGTTCAAGTATTGGGAATACTACTTTGCATCACAGGAGCGGCGTTAACCGTATTTTTCAAAGCACATTGAATTTTGGGCGCCTTTTTCCCATTCATCCGGTAAGCATAAAGAAGTTTGAAGCAGGAATGATAAAGCATTCTTCTGGAAACGCTTCGACCTTTTCGGTTTTGTGAACGATCTGAAACAAGGGAATTCCCATTTTGTTTACCCGTTGGAAAGCCGATGATACCCCATCTTTTTCGTT
>JAYEFV010000005.1:0-1716 GCA_034658755.1 Thermodesulfobacteriota bacterium
CGCGTTATATAGAATCGCGAAGCGATTGTATAACTTGTTATAAAATTCTTCTGACATGGCCTCTTGTTTCCCGTGCTTTTAAACATGTAATACTCTTTGAGCGGCTCAACTGATAAGCAAAGACATAGGGATCAGGGTAAACGCATTTGAATCCCAATACAGGGAGAACGCTCCACGACGGCGTGCATCTCTTTCCAACCGGCTCGGGCTAACGCGTGCTAAAGCCCTTCAAACAGTCAGTCGGTTTCCAAGAGAAACACGCCGTCGCTACGCTGCACCGAAATCAAATGCGTTTGCCCTGACATGAGGATAGGTCCTAATTGACAAACTTTAGATAGTTGCGTATCATGGCTGACGAGTTAATTCGCCTCTGCTTGCCGGAATACCCTGCGGGGCGAGCTTTAGAACGCTTCGCATAAGCCCAAGGTGAGGCCCAAGATGAGACCTGGAACTCATAGCCGATCAACCGGAACATATTTCTGAGAAATACTCTAACAGACAGCCAAGTGGGAGAGTCTGATATGCCGAAAAAAAAGAAAATAAAACTGATTTCCTGGAATGTGAACGGCATTCGAGCGGCCATAAAAAAGGATTTTTTTAAATCATTCAAAAAGATGGGGGCCGATATATTTGCCATGCAAGAAACAAAGATTCAGGATTCACAACTTACTGATGAGATGAAAAATATTTCTGGCTATAAATCATTCTGGTCCCATGCCACGGTAAAAAAAGGATACAGTGGGGTCTGCACCTATACCCGGATTGAGCCCAAGAGAATTAATTACAGTATTGGTGAGCCGAAATTCGACAGCGAGGGTCGCATTATCGAGATGGATTTTGATGACTTTATATTTTTTAACGTTTATTTCCCTAACGGCCAAATGAGCGAAGAACGGCTTCAGTACAAACTCGATTTTTATAAAAATTTTTTCAATTATGCCGATGAGTATAAAAACCAGGGCAGAAGCCTTATCATTACCGGAGATTACAATACAGCTCATAATGAGATTGATTTGAAAAATCCCAAAGCCAATGAAAAAAATTCCGGATTTTTAAGAATCGAGCGTGATTGGCTCGATAGGATTATTGAAAATGGCTATGTGGACACCTACAGATGTTTTTATCCGGATGCCATAAAATATTCATGGTGGACCTACCGATTCAAGGCAAGGGAGCGGAACATAGGGTGGCGTATTGATTATTTTTTTGTTACAAAAGATATTATCGATAACGGCTGGGTTAAAGAGGCTTTTATCGACAATGATATTTTTGGCTCAGACCATTGTCCCATTGGACTGGTTATCGAAATCTGAACCCCGCTTTGATATCCCGCAGCGCCCTGTCGCCAAAGCGGTTAAGACGCATCGGCGACTTGATGCGGGGAGCTTCAATTTATGAGATTTCCATATCACAATCAAAAAACTGTCAAGAATATTAAAAAATACAGCATCTTGTGCCTAAGAAAATCTTGACAAAACCTATCGGAATTGAGTATATGTAGTTTTATTTACTGTTTGCTGACTTTGCGCTATCAATTTTTGCCTGAATCTTACATAAAATTGATGAGAATTTTTCCGTTACGTAATTAAAGTGAGTTTATGAAAAATTAAGGTTTTAGCTCATATGAAAAAGGATTTCGAACATGAAATGGTTTCTTTATGCAATTAGCTTGATCTGGATCTTTATTGGATGTTGTACTATTCTTTATACCCATGA
>JAYEFV010000005.1:1816-6291 GCA_034658755.1 Thermodesulfobacteriota bacterium
AGTGAGTTTATGAAAAATTAAGGTTTTAGCTCATATGAAAAAGGATTTCGAACATGAAATGGTTTCTTTATGCAATTAGCTTGATCTGGATCTTTATTGGATGTTGTACTATTCTTTATACCCATGAAACCAGAAATGTTGTGGAAAGAATTATTAAAGGTATAAATTATAAAATACTGTCTATCTTACCGTTTATATTTGGCATCCTTTTTATATTTTCTGCATCAGCCACTTGTAACCCATGGTTTATAAGAATAATTGGATTTATAGGTATGGCTAAAGGTTTATTTATTTTCATTAACCCTAAAGGCTTTTATGATAAATTCTCTGATTGGTATCTTAACTCATTATCCGACCAAACCCACAGATTTTTTGGCATTTTTGCCATAATACTTGGAACAGCAATTTTATCTTGGATTTTATAGACACAAAGGAGACCTTATCATGACCCTAACAAAAGTTCAACTCGTAGAATCCATTCACAATAAGATCGGTCTAACCAAGAACAAATCCTCAGAAATCGTAGAAACCTGTTTAGAGATCATAAAAAGTGAACTGGAATCCGGTGAGGATGTGTTGATTTCTGGATTTGGTAAATTCTGTGTAAAAGAAAAGAATGAACGTAAAGGCAGAAATCCTGCCACTGGTGATGCTATGATGTTAGCACCAAGAAGAGTTGTTACGTTTAAATGTTCTGGCAAGTTGAAGGACATGATAAACGGAAAATAAAAAAGGCAGACTCGATTTTGGTCTACCTGGATTCGCCCGATAGCTTTTCTTTTCAAAGATACTACCCGGCGTTATTGTTTAGTAGCTTCCCTAAATGCCGTTGTACAATGCAGTTTTGCATTGAGATGCACGGACATTCGAGAAGCTTAATAAATGTCACATCCAACTCCTCTTTTTACAGTGTAACCTTCGTAAAGACTAAGTCGTCACATGGTTTAAATAATAATGTTGAAGCTGGGTGACATTTAGTTTTAATCTAATATTAATTATTTCATAAAATATGTCCATAAGATAAAAGATTCATTTTCATAGGTGAAAATCCTATCCCATAGGGATTATTCCCGGCACTAACCCGCATTTCTCATGAAAAATTCGTCCTGTTGTTTACCTTTCAGGCCACGGCGGGATAGTATGAGACCTTTGAAAAACGTTCAATTTTGCCTGCCCAGTTAAATCCGTATTTAATATTTAACCGGGGTTCAAGGCCAAGGAAGGCGAAAATTTTAACCACAGGAATACATTGAGTATTTTGAGGATTAAAATTTGAGCCTGACGCAGGAATTGAGCAAAAGGGGGCGTTTTGCAAAGGTCTCGGTATGCTGTCCGGCTATCTGCCTGTTATCTCACCTCGTAGAAGCTTCTTAAGCCCTTCGAGGGTACCCTTCCAGACACTATTGTCGCCCGCCATTATCGCGACGATAACATCTTTTTCTACGCTGATTTCCAGAATAATTTCTTCATCGCCAACCTTAAATACTGCTTCTCCCCATCTTTCTGCGGGAAGACCCGCTACTTCACAATCGTAGTCTGTCCGAACTTCTCCTGTCATTCTTATATTGCTCATTTTTTTGCTCCTAATATTTCAAGATCCCCGCAATGACTTCAACTTTACTTAAGAGGTCTTATACGGTTTGTCCTTTCGTAATAGTTTAGTCCTTTGAAACAAATCGATTTCAAAGGAGCTTCAGGTATAATTAAATTTTGGCTGGAAGCTGTCTGAGTGGATTAGGAATCGTTTTGAAAGAACCATAGGCGATTTAACTTTATGTATGAAACCCCCTGTTAAAACAGAGACTTTTATTAATAGCCCGGGCGGGTTCTTTCATTACGAGCCCTTATTCGCGAGTTCTTTCAGCAAAAATTTAATTATATCTGAAGCGGCAATGTTTTCAAAAGGCTAAAGTGTTACGTCCTTTCTAATTACGCATGAAGCTTCAGCCTCACGCTGAACCACGAGGAACACATCTGACAGGGGGCCTTTAAAATTCGGTTCCGGAATATCCAGGATTTGATGTTTGAGCAGATCTTCGCTGACATTCAACGTCACTCGCCAGGCATCTTTGCCGTCGTCGGTCAAATAGGTTTTTAATCCGGCCCTGGCAGCAACCATGTCATTAATTGGGTCGTTGCCGACCATCAGGCATGCTTCGGGAAGTTCATCGATTTTCCGGCAGATTTCCAGGTAATATTCTATTCGGGGCTTACAAAACGACATATTTTCGATGTGAGTCACCAAATCGAAATGAGAATGGTCCAAACCGGCCCAGGCCAGACGTTTCATCTGGAAATTAAAAGGAAAGATAGGGTTAGTGGCCAGCACCAGCTTTAAACCGGTCCGGACAATTTTATTAAAAGTTTCATGAAGATCATCCGGAAGCGTTACATTTACTTTAAGTTTGTCATATTCGGTTTCGTAGAAATGCAAAAAGCGGTTCCACAGCTTGTCTCTCAGATTCGCAGATTGTTCATTAAAGGCCTTTAAAAAGTATTCGACATTGGTCATTTCACCGTTGTTTTGCAATAATGCGTGTGTCGCGGTTATCAGCCGCTTCCGGAATGTATCCGCAGGCATGAGATCCGCAAACAGGGTTTCTATGCTGCGGAAATATTCCTGGTAAAACCTAGCTTCATCAAATAAAATCAGGGTATTGTCTAAATCAAACAGAATTGCCTTCAACATGGCTCAAATTAAGTGTTACCCTATGGTTTAAGATAAAATAACATACCATAATCAAAACCAAGTCACTAATCAATCTTTAATTCTAATAAAAATTTGACGGCAGAGAATTACTAAATATCCTGGAACAAGACCCGGTCAATGGTCTCATTTTTATAAAACGCCTGGCCGGGTTATATTTCATCGGATACGTTGAGTGGCTGTGACGACCAAAATAATCATGATTTCTTCCAATTTGTCAGGATTGGGTTTTTATCATGTGACTTGTGTGATTGTCCTATGATTCAGGCCGAGCATATAGCTCAAGAGCAGTAGAAACAAAATCGCCGTCAAACCTTGCAATCGACGTGCTGATGGTTATATTAATTTGCTCAGCTTCCCGGAAACTCGTTTAACGCCTTGCATGAAAATATTTCAGATACTTAATTAAATTGAGTTTATAAAACATCAAAGAGCAAAAAGGCGACCTGATGCAGGTGATGAGCGTATTCCATTATTCCCTCCGGGGCGTAGGCCTACGGGCCGGAGGCCAATTGGGGCAAAGTCCCTGAATTTTGATTGAGGGCCAATGAACGATAAACAGATCACCATCCTATCCAAAGAACTCGGTTTTAAGGAAATACAGATCAACGCCGTGGTAAACCTTTTAGAACAAGGCGCAACCATTCCGTTTATCGCACGCTATAGAAAGGAAGCCACGGGCAGTCTTGACGAAATTGCGATAACTTCCATCAGGGACAGATTGAAATACCTCGAGGAACTTGACGGCCGCAGGGAAACGATTCTCAACTCTCTTGAAAAACACGGCCATTTGACTGATGAATTGAAAGAGAGGGTGCGGGCCGCCCAAACGCTTTCCATTCTGGAAGACATCTACCTGCCATTCCGGCCCAAGCGCCGCACCAAAGCTACCGTTGCCAGAGACAAAGGGCTTGAACCGCTTGCCCTGGAACTTTTTGAACAAAGGGGAATAGACCCGGCAGAAGCTGCCGCGGCATTTATCGACGCCCAAAAGGAAGTTGACACGGTGGAAGATGCGCTTTCCGGTGCACGGCATATTATTGCTGAAATCATTAACGAGGACCCGCATGCAAGGGTTCTGATGCGGAATTTATATACCGGCAAGGCGGTTTTTAAAAGCCGGGTCGCATCCGGCATGGAGCAGGACGGCGCCAAGTACAAGGATTATTTCGACTGGGAGGAACCCGCGTCCGCCGCGCCGTCTCACCGGGTCCTTGCCATGCGCCGGGGGGAAAAAGAAGATATATTAAATCTGACCCTTGCCCCGCCCGAGGATAAGGCGGTTAAGGTTCTCGAAGGTCTTTTTGTCAAAGGGAACGGCCAGGATTCGGACCAGGTAAAAATGGCGGTGTACGACAGCTACAAAAGGCTTCTGTCACGCGCCATGGAAACGGAACTGCGCATTGCCACAAAAGAAAAAGCGGATACGAAAGCAATCAGGGTGTTTGCGGACAACCTGCGCCAACTGCTCCTGGCGCCCCCTCTTGGCGGCAGACGGCTGATGGGCATTGACCCTGGATTCAGAACCGGATGCAAGGTGGTCTGCCTTGACCGGCAGGGCAAACTTCTCCACAATGATACGATTTATCCGCATCTGTCTGAAAAACAGGCCGAAAACGCCGGGAACACGGTAAAATCCTTATGCGAACGCTTTGATATTGAAGCCATTGCCGTGGGAAACGGGACCGCCGGCAGGGAAACAGAGGCGTTTTTGAAGCAGATGAATCTGGGGAAAAACATCCCGATTTTGCTGGTTAATGAAAGCGGG
>JAYEFV010000006.1:0-6288 GCA_034658755.1 Thermodesulfobacteriota bacterium
AGATACAGATACATTCAGAAGAATTCACCAGTCATATTTAGAGCTTATCAGCTGGGCTGACAATCCTTCCTATCTCAAACGTCGGGGATTCCCGGACAAATGGTTTTACGATAGCAATAAAAACAAATGGTTGCAACCAGCGCCTTATTTAAAAAAACAAGCGACTTAAGTTTGATGAATTCGTAAGGGTTCGCGAAAAAGTAAAGTTGTTAAATCCACAAAAACACGTCAGCTTGAGGCGGAGCTTCGCTATATTTTGTAACGCTCAGCTACAATGCGCTCCACTTCATCTTCAGCCGGCATGGTATCACGGTAGCCGGCCAGATACTGGTTTCTGAACCATCTAAAAAGTGATACGGTCTCGTTTACAAAGACAAGCTCAGGAATCACATCACCTTCCTGGGCCTTGATATGACGATTGTACTGGCCCAGCATACTCACCACATCATAGAAAGTGGCAGGCTCTCTTTTGATACCCTTTTTAAACGATTTCCCTTTGGTCGGATATGTTTTGTCGGGATCGGGGTTGGCCGAGATGTCAAGCTTATGGAACGGTCTTCTTACCTGTATCTGCCATTTCCTGGCCTCATTCATCATCCTCGAGATTAAAGGACCCGCCCAGTCATGGCTCTGGTGGCCCTGTGAACAGTATGAGAAAAATTCCACCACAGACGGGCCGCAATAAGCGATGGCCTCCTTTAATATCTTGATGGCGTAAAACGGATTGTCGACGGTTAGCTTGGCCGAATAGACATGTGAAATTGCCGTGGCCTGGCTCACTATCCGACGGTGCAAGGTGGTCTTGCCGGCATGTTTGACCCCTATCGGGGATGTAGATCTGTCACAACCGAAACGGGTGGCGCCCGATTTTTGGGCACCGGTGTTCATGTATCCCTCGTTGTTGTAAATCACCCAGGTTACATCAAAGTTTTCGCCTAGGGCATAATTGAAAGGACCGTTGCCGATATCGTAAATGGCGCCGTCGCCGGCAAAAACGATGATCTTGGTTAATACATCGTTGAAAGCGTTGTGATATGCTTGGTCCATACTGAATTTGGCCCCAAGAGCAGCAGCAGATGCCGTACCGAAACCATAGTGACCCGACTGGTAAATCCGGGTGTTGAACGGGTTGACCAGTTCGGAAACTTGGTTGCAGCCTGTGGAATTGATCGTGTAGATGCTGAACCCTCGATCGATCATATGATCTATGGCATGCCGGTTTATATCCGACAGAACCTTGATCCCCTGGTAGAAGGTCTCGATTCCTTTGGGACTGTTGCGCAAACTTTCCAATGCAAAAAAGGTCAACAGGTTGATGGTCCCCTCGCCGCAGCCCGGACATAAAGTATGTTTGCCCGGATAAAGCTTTGAAAAGACAAAAAGAACCTGATGGTTTAAGGCCATCCGGTCCACATAACCGGCTGCATCGTAAGTATTGTCAAGATCCTGGTATTTTTGGGGAAGAAAATCCGTACCTTTTATTTTTGATTTGTCCACCATGGTCAAGGCGTTCACCGGACAGACCTGGGAACACACCCCGCACCCCTTGCATGAGGCATCAATAACGTTGAGGTTCATGGCGCATCTCTCCCAGGGGATACCCCTGGGCGGTTTCTTGAAAACTTTGAAATAGTCGGCCGCATCATCAGGAATAGGCTTATCTGTTATGGTGGAATAGATCGCCGAGTCCGGGCACAAAGCAGCGCACATGCCGCAGGCAATGCATTTTTTCGCATCCCACACCGGTATCTGGGTTCCGATATAGCTCATGTCCCTAAACCTGCTGGTGGCCGACGGAACCGCGGGCAAAAATCGATCCCAGGAAATATTTTTACCTTCCAGGATAGGTTTGACCATATCCTCGTTAAACTGTTTCTGATAATCTTCAATCAGGTTAACCGGCTTGATGGTACCCATCTCATCTTTTTGGGAAAGCTTTGTGCGCAAACCGGCAGTTCCATACCCTTTGCCAAAATCTTCGGGTTTAACTGCCGCTACCGGCTTCTGACTATCCGAGACCCCGGCAAATGCCCCGGCCATTTTTTCTGGTGTTGAAGCTGCCAATTTTGATCCCTCATTTAAAAGTGCGATGTTCGATTCAACAATCTCTCGACCCTTTTTGGGGCCCAGTTTTTGCTCAAGTATGTTTTGAAACCTGTTTCCGAATGCATCGGCGGATAGTATCTTTGTTTCACCGTTTATAAGACCCAGCATCATAGCGCCGGGCAGGTTCCGTTTGAGATGCTTTAGAGCGGCCCGGGTGGCGTCCAGAACAATTATTTTGATCTTTCTCTTTGAAATAAGCTCGCGTATTTCAGAGGGAAACGATCCGATGATTTCGTCTTTTGTTCTGGTGCTGTTTATAACAAGAAGACCGTTCTCATTCAGCCCTCCCACATAATCCCTTAAAATCTCTCCGGAAAGAAACTTATCGTTGAAAAATGCAAGTACATCGTGCTCGGTTAGCTCCGATGAATTGCGAATCGGACCGGCGCTGATCCTAAGGTTCATAAAAACCGGCGCCCCTTTTCTGGCAGCACCGTACCGCGCACCGGACTGGATGTATCTTTTACCGTTGTCACGACCTTCCGCATAAATAAGGGCCGCGGCCTCTAAAGCCGTCTTAACGCCTTCTGCACCGATGCCGATAAATGTCATTCCAAGCTCACGATCCTTGTAGTCCGGAAGCGGCTTGGGTTCCAATGCATAGGGTCCTTCAATTCCGACAAAAAAGTCACGGAGAAAATGCTCGCGCGTCTTTCCCTGAAAACATGCCCACATATTTTCTATAACCGCCGCAGCGTTGTATTTGTTAAAGTCCTTGCTCCCCAGTCCGTACACCCCGTGCAAAAGGGTCGGCATGTCGGTACGGCCGTAGATTTTATGCTCCGGCCTGTCTTCGCGGCCGGCCCGAAGAGAAACCTGGAGTGCGGACTGTATGTCCGCTAACAGAAGCTGGTTGTGGGCCATGCCGGATCGTTCCAGAACGGTGACCACTTTTGCATTGCGAATGCCGTAGGCAATCTCCTGCAAACAGGGAGGGTTAAAAAGTACGGGGCGTACCACTCCCACCTTCAACCCCTTCACATCCCGGTAGTAATCGACCATATCCTTGAGAACACCGGCCGCCGATCCCAGAATTACAACCACCATTTCCGCATCTTCGGTGCGGTAGCATTCCACCGCCTTTAAATTAGTTCCCATGATCTTGTTCATCATGTTCATGGCGGCGATAAGTCCTCTTTTTATAAATCGGTAAGCAAGATCCTGAGCTACCTGACCTTCCATGGTAAGATCCACGTCGGTAAAAGTGCCGGTTAAGGTCTTTTCTTCAAAATCGGGCTGATATAATCTGTTCGGAGGCCCGATAAAATACCTGAGAAAATCGTCTGAAAGCGCCTTTATGTTCTCTAAAGCATGGGATTTGATAAAACCATCGCCGATTACCATGCACGGAAGCATCACCTGGCGCAGCTCCGCGGTCTTAAAGGCTACCGGTAAAAGATCGTGGAGCTCCTGGTTGTCCCCGGCAACCAGTTGAGCCCAACCGGTATTGCGAACACCGTAAAAATCGGTGTGGCCACAATGAATACTTAAAGATCCTTTGTTGACCTCCCTTGCCATAATCGTCATCACCACAGGCAAGCGTTTGCCGGCCACTGAAAAGAGGTTTTTGGTCTTTAAAACCAATCCCTGGGAAGAAGAGTTGTCCACGTAACGCCCCCCCTGGGATGACATGGCCTCCACCGCGGCAATGGCGGAAAGTTCATCACTGGGTTGAAAATACATGAGTTCAGAGCCAAACAGGTTCTTTTGGCCCTCTGAAGCAACGCTGGCAAAATTCTCGGCAATGGGCGTAGACGGCGTGATGGGATAGCCGCAGAGACCGTCTACAACTCTGGTGAGAATCGAAAGCGCTGCATAGTTGCCGTCCATGATAACCTCTTTTCGCTTCCGAATAGCACTTAATTTTTCTTCGGGAATCGCGGCAAGGTCAAACTCAAAAAGTTTTTTGGCATCGAACCTCTCCCACTCCGCCTTCCAGTCTAACTGAACTATTTTTTCTTTCTTTCTGCGGTAGGGAAGTTGATCTAAAAGAGTGAATATATCTATTTTTGGTCTCATGGATTGGTTCTCCTTCACCGTATTTATCGATTTCGGTCTCTTGCAGAAATCCTGATATAATCGATTTTTTTGGTTTTAGAATTGACAACCTCGTAAAAAGTCAAAAAACCCCATTTTTTGTCATTCCGGCGAAAGCTGGAATCCAGTGTTTTCAGAAACTTATGACTGACCTGGACCCCGGCTTTCGCCGGGGTGACGACTTTTTACGAGTCCATCAGAATTGATCTAATAAATTCTCTAAAATTGATGATATGTTAAAAAAGCTTGCTCTAACGCTTATAATACCCGGGAACATTTTTAGCCTCGATTTAAAGAAACTATAATGGCCAGGATAAATAGAACGGGTCTTAACCGGATTTCTAACAGGTAAAACACTTCCTTTTTTTTGGAAGATAAGGCTGGGAAGGAAGGATAAGATTCCTTTCAAGCCAAACGTGAAGGCCTTCCTTGTGGGAAGGCCCCTTGACATTCGCCTTGATCAAGCTAATTAAATTATTAGTATATTAGAATAAAAAAAATTTGTCAATATCTAATGTCAGATATTTTGGTAAATTCAATATGTTCGTCTAATTTTTTCCCTTTAAATTTTAAAACAAATTATCCCTTCATAGGCAAATCAAAGCAACATATCTTGCACGATATTTTTTTATTATCCAAAAAATATATTGAAAACGTATTGTTATTCTGTTATAGATATTATTTCATACTTTTTTATTGGGAAAATCCTCATATCTTGAACCGGATCAGAATATTTTTTTTATCTTCACCTACTTATAGAACTTCCAAGTCATTGGCATTGAAAATGGATTTAAAGCGGCATAAAAAATTTTTTAGCAAATAATAGATTTGATGAATTCGTTAAAAATCCAATTCACATTACCAAACCGTCATACTTTATTCATGAAATATCCGGTTAGGGAGGCAGGTTAATGGAAAACAATACAACTTTTGATTTAGGCAGGATGAGGCTTTCGGGCAACCAGGCTGTCGCCCGGGGAGTCTTAGAGGCGGGTGTGCGAGTGACAACGGGTTATCCCGGAGCACCCATTTCGGATCTCCAGGGGAGCTTCGAGCAACTGGCAGGGAATATCCCCAAAAGAAACCCTTTTACCATCAGGGTGAGTGAAATGTTGGATCAAACAGGCTACCAGCTTGCCGCTCACTGGGGAACGACCACCAACGAAGACAACGCCGCAGCGCTGGCACTGGGAGCCGTAATCTGCAAAGGGGATTTTAAAAAGCGGGAGTTCCTTACCGAAGAAGAATGGGACCTGGTTTATGGCGATACGGTCTTTGCCAAAGACAAGGAAAAGCGAATTCCCGTGGGGTCACGAGTGATGTGTTCTTTTAAGCACCTGGGTGCAAATACCGCGGCGGATGCGCTTCGGGTTTCGGTTAATGTTGTTCCGTATACCGGGGGCTTGGGTATTGCCTCAGGGGATGACCGTCAGGGCACATCCTCACAGACCATGCAGGACAACAAGGTCCTCTTCGGGTTTCATTTTAGAATCCCTACCCTTGAACTGCACTCCCCCAGCACCGCTCACACCACCGTCAAGAACTGCTATCGCCTCTTTGAGGAATTGGGTGTTCCCTTTGCGGTGATCATGAATTATGATCTCTCCTACCGGGAGGTTTCCGTGGATCCGGTGGTGGAGTTGGACATGAAGGTGAATCATCGGCGCAAGGCCTTCACCAGGGACCCCAAATATTTGGTCACCATCGGCCCCCACATCCGCCCCAGAGAAAGATATTTTCATTCAAAACTGATTCCCCTGTTCAAACAAAAAATTATAGAAAACTTCGAATTTTTGGGGAACCGAGTGACGGAATACGGCACCGAACCCAAGGCCATGCTGGTAGTGAACGGCCCCTTCAGGGAGGACTTTCGCCTGGTGGGTGACGACCCGGCTCTGAAGGACCGTCTTTTAAACAAATACGGGGATGTTGTAGTAATAGAGAGCAACCTTGTGTTTCCCCAACCCGGGGCCCTTTATGAGGATCTGGTTTCAAAGCATCACATCGAAAAGATCTATGTATTCGAGGAAGGCTACGGTCGGGTAATATACCTTCAACTCTTAGATCTGGCAAACCGGCGGGACCTCAAAGTAAAAGTTTTGGACTGCGGCATTCCTTACGAACCCAGGATATACGAGCGGTTTT
>JAYEFV010000007.1:0-6239 GCA_034658755.1 Thermodesulfobacteriota bacterium
CACTACCGAGACGCTATGGAATGTCTGTCAGAAAAAAATTACAGCAGTTTAACAACAGTGGCTGAGCTGAGAAAACGAAGCATAAAGGGGGCAGTTGTGTTGGTGTTGGTTGCTATATCCTTTGCACTGACTCCAACCTCAGGTATGGCTAAAAGTACATATTCTGGGTGGCTTGAGAATCATGTTAAGGTTAAGAATTGGCAAAGGGAACGGATCCTAAAAAGGTGTCGCACAATTGAAAAGGATATCACTTGTAGGGTGAGTATAATGAATGAGATTAAAACAAAAGTTTTACCCGTATGGCAGAGCGTAACACGGAGAGTAAATGAAAGGCGGCAGACCCCATCATTAATTATTGATAATAGTGGCAATAATGTCTGGAATGAAACAATGGAAAAACGTTTTTTTAAAGATATCGATACCGCACTCCAATATAACCCGATTATTATTAATTCTCCTGATTTTCTCGGTCCTCCATTTCGGGTTAATAACTATCGCAGTCTTGAAGCCATAGTCGATAATTTGCCTGAATGGGGCGAAAAAATCCGGTCGCTGAAACGTTATCTTCAAGAGCAGAAGAGTGAACTTGAGAAAATTGACATGTCAATAAAACGTGGTCAAGACAAAATTAAACGAGCAGAGAGGGGAATATTGCTTGAAGGAGATTGGCAATTTGTTAAACCAAAAGACAGTAGCGTCATCAGAATTTATTGGTTGCCGAAGTATGAGAAATTCTTTGGGAAGTTAATTAGGATTAGTGACAGATTGAGGTATGATGGTTTCCCAGACAACCATGTATTGTGGAGAGACATTGGGTCAATTAGATCGCGTACCTATTTCAGTGCATATGGCGAATACAATAACGATTACAAGGCAGTTGAATATACTTACCAGAAAGGAAATACCAGAAAGCATTATTGTAGTTTACGTTTGTCTGACGATGGCAGAACACTGTGGTATAAAAGTCGTCATCAAACTCTTACGCTCAAGCGCAAGCGGGTTGATTGAGACTTCATAATAGCTGAAATTTGATAGGCTTTTACCTCAATTGAGCGTAAACAAAATGCTGACAAATATAAAAAAGAATCAAAAATACAGGCTGCTATCCTGCTATAAATCGGTTGCGATAAAACGGGTAGGGTCTTTACCTTTATTAGGGTACGGCAGGGCACTTCATGGAAGCCTCCTTCTTGGGGGATTGGTCTATTTTTTTATGCCTGACTTTTCTCCTGAAAAGATTGATGACACTGTTTTTATCGGCATTCCTCTATCGATTATCATTCTACGGGCATACATTTCCCGGAGGAAGAAAAAAAGAGATAGAGTAGATGTAATTTAGATTTTGAAATCGGTTAAATGGTTACGATATCGGACTCACAGAATCGAAGTTTAACTTTATAGCAGAATGGCGACTGTCAAAGGAATATCCGTAACCCTTAACCAATATGTGTCTTCTATTGGTTTTTCTTTTTGATGGAATTGATCTGTTCCTGGATCGCATCACGCTTGTCTTCAAGGTCGAGCAGCGTTATCATCAAGGGTGGTTTTATGGAGTGAGCGGGTAGTTGCAGTTTGGCTTGCCTGATTTTCTCTTCGAGCTTTCTCAGCCTGTCCGAAAGAATTTCCAGCGAATCCATGGCAACATTACCCTCTTTTTAGCAGCTGTCCGGTGAACAGTCACATCCACACCCGCACCCGGACGGAGCCTGAGTCGGCGTGTCGCTGATGCCCACCACTTCAATTTCAAAGGTCAATGATTCGCCGGCCAGCTGGTGGTTCATATCCAGGGTCACTTTCTCATCGTCCAAATGAACAATTTTAGCTGGAATCTGCTGCCCTTCCGGGGTGTACATGCCGACGGTCATGCCGACCCTGGGGCTCAGTTCAGGCGGGATATCGGTCCTGGGAAAGTTCTGTGTGAGGTTTTCATTTCTTTGCCCGTAGGCCGCTTCGGGCTCGAGGGTGAAGGTCTTTTTTTCGTTCAAGGACATTCCCATCAGCTCATTCTCAAACCCGGTTATCAACTGACCTGCCCCAACTTTTACCTCAAGAGGTTGGCGCCCGTGGCTGGTATCGAATACGTCTCCATTTTGCAGCGTTCCCTTGTAATCAACGCTTACGAACAGGCCGTTCTCAATTTTATTCACAATAGACTCCTTTGAGTTGAATTTTAAATGCTATAAACCTAAGCACAAAGATGTCCAAGTCAAGTCAGCATCTTTAGAAAACAGAAACAAACCGTTGGGTTTTGCGGGTCATACAATTTAACTTTTCTTCGCTTTAAGTGCCTTGCATATGAAAACCTCCGACTCGTGCAAGATTCAGGTTATAAACTTAAAAAGCAGGGTTCTGTTAGCGTTTCATATTAAAATCTTAATAGCGAAATCCTCTCCACAGTTTCCAGATCAGCCTTAAACGGATTTCCCGGCAAAAAAACAGGTTCTGGCAATTGATTTTCATAAAACGGTGTATCCTTGATTTTCAAATTGTAGGCGATCACCATTAAATTCTCCAGGTTCAAAACATCTTGGATATTATATGCCAGCGTTGTTATTTTATTGCTCCAACTTTCTAATCCGGTTGTTTCAATATCAAGATATACAATTGAGTCTCTAAATTCAGGAAAAAACCGCCAGTGTAAATTCGCTGGCAAATGTTCTGAAAAATAATTGGGGTTCCCGGTCTTTAAATGATGACACGATTGTTCAAGACAGGTGGTTATGGTATCCATCTTTGTCGGTGAAAGGCGGATTGAGTAATTACTGGTGAATTGATCCCAGTGCTGAATTCCAGATTCCCATAACCGCTGTTCGGTTATATTCCCTATGCCAGGAATGTGAATGAATGTGTTTTTAAGCATTGTAATTCCTCATGTGAGTATTTTCCAATTAGACCAATATACCACAATTTGAGTTTCCATAAATAAATATCTGCCGTTTATGCGGATTTCTATTTAAAAAAACATAATGGTTGCATTTTAATTATTAATTACTTAAATTTCTTATCTGTTTTTCAAGTACACGGATGAAATATTCACATTGAAAACGTTATGGGTGTAAAATTTTACTCAACAAACGTTTAAAATTTATGAAAGATAAAGACTGATGAACGATATCCAAAATATTTATTCATCCATTCCTGCCAACATCCCCCAAGAATTATTCCGAGATATTTTGATAACAGATACCTTTAAAGTTAAACGGATCGTATCAAAAGGACATGCTTCGCCGAAAGATTTCTGGTATGATCAGGATCAAAATGAATGGGTAATTCTGCTAAAAGGCAGTGCCGGTTTATTGTTTGAAGGAAACGACAACATAATTGAGTTAAAATCTGGAGACTACATAAATATCCCGGCCCACCTTAAACACAGGGTTGAATGGACTGATCCGGACATTGAGACTGTGTGGTTAGAGATCATGTGGGGAACTTCAGGGACATAGTCGACCATTTTGAATCACTATAATTCAGCAGGATCGGGGAAATCCCAAGGGATTGGGTTCAAACCTTGATCATGGATTAAAGTGCGTTAATCTATAAATTTCAACAGGTTCGCGTGGACCGACCTCCAATAAAGGGGCATTCGCCGATTTCATTGGGGTAAGAGGCATTTAACCAGGGTGGCGCGGGTTATCGAAAATGATTGATGCTGATACCAAACAGGCAAATAGAAATACGGTCAATGGAATAGTGGGTCTGACCATGCTAAGTGTTTGAAAATATGTATAAAAACCTCTAAAGGTGGCCATTTTTTTGTCTTAAACGCGCCATTTTGGGTGCAAAATTGTAAGTCTAAGGAGCTTAAAATCTTAGCATTATCAAAAGGCACCAAATGCTGAGCTATCTTACAAGAAGAGAGATCTTAAAAAAGATTACCAATTATCTTGTGGCATTTTTTCTTATGCCTTTTTTCTCTATCAGGAAGGCCATGGCCGGAAAGGTAGATGGCACGACCGGGAGGAAGGAGCACCAGATGAACTTACCAAAACCCAGATTCAAAGGAGAAGTCTCTGTCGAGCAGGCCATTAAACATCGCAGAACCATTCGGTCATATCTATCAAAACCTTTAACCCTGGAACAGCTCTCACAGATTTTCTGGGCTGCACAGGGTATCACCGAGTATAGGGGCTACAAACGGTCGGCCCCGTCCGGTGGGGCTTTATACCCCATGGATATCTATGCGGTAGTGGGTGATAATGGCGTGAAAGGACTAAAGGCGGGTATCTATCATTATGATCCTCATAAACATGCCGCATTGTTGATTACAGAAGGGGACTTCAGAAAGGATGTGGCCAGAACAGCGCTCTCACAGATGTGGATAGCCAGAGCCCCCCTAAACCTGGTGATCACTTCAGAATATAGACGGATTACAAGCAAGTACGGTACCAGAGGAGAAAGGTATGCTATGATCGAGGCCGGTCATGTAGGGCAAAATATCTTTATCCAGGCGGAGGCCCTTGGTCTGAGAGCCGGAATCGTGGGTGCTTTTCATGACAATGATGTGATCCGGGTCATGAAAATCAGCAGATCCCATGAACCCCTGCTCATCTTGCCTGTGGGGTATGGGACGTAACGCCCTGTGTGTTCGAATGGGGGCCGGGGGACATGGCACCTGTCAGGGCCACCAGAAAGGATAAAGAAAAAATTACCCAGAACTCAGAAATAAAATTTGTTAATTCATTCAACAATCAAACCTCCGAACAAAGCGGAACCAAAAAGCATTGAATATTGAATAATTGAGAATTATATCAATATCTCATCAGGTTTTTCCTATAATATTCAATCGAACATATTCAATTATAAGGAGTTAGTAAATGAAAAATGCAGAAAATATAAAATTCAAACTGCCGGAAGATCTCAAAAAATGCATCGAATTCCACGGTCATCTTTGTCCGGGCCTTGTTTACGGTTACCTGGTTGCAAAAGAGGCAATAAACCTTCTTAAACTCAAGCGGTCAAAGGACGAAGAGGTGGTTGTCATCAGTGAGAACGATTCTTGTGCGGTTGACGCTTTACAGGTACTGCTGGGCACCTCAACAGGTAAAGGCAAAAAATATTATCGATATGGCGTTGAATTCGGAGAAGAATTCAGCCGGCTTGATGAAGCTATTTCTTCGGATACGGCAAGCGAAAGAGAAAAATGGCGACACAAAATGCTCAAAGCTAAAGATCTTCTTTCAAAACCTTTTGGCGATGTTTTCTCCACAAAAGAAGTAGATATTGTAATGCCGCCGTATGCGCCCCTGGCGCGCTCAGAAGCCTGTGCTAAATGCGGCGAAATGACAATGTCAACAAAGATGGTCTGCGGAGAAAACGGCAAACGCATCTGTATTCCGTGCTCCAGTTAAAACGGTCTCACGGTCTGGTCAAACCTTGATCCTTGATTAAAGAAGTATGAAATGTTGCAAATCCCGGATATGACCCAGACTCTGATTACAATGTTATCTCCATGGACAAACTGAGGCAGATCTATATCGGCGCAAAAAAGGCAACTGAATCATTATGATGGAACAGCAGGGCGCATATGATTTTATGTTTTTATCAGGGGATTTTTCGTGATAGTTAATACCCATGCCCGTTGATTTTTAATAACCGGTTTGATTCCGAGGTTTTGTAGGAAAAAATAAACCCCATGTGTGGAAGATTCGTTCAATACAATTTATTACAAGCGGTTCAGCAAATATTCAATATCGACACGGTATCGTTTGAAGTCATCCCAAACTACAATGTCGCACCCACACAAGATATACTTGCTATTGTAAGGCATAATAATGAAAATAAACTGGAGAAGCTTCACTGGGGTCTTGTGCCGTTTTGGGCAAAGGATATTTCCATTGGCTCCAGGATGATTAACGCACGGGCAGAAACTGTCGCTGTGAAATTAATTGCAGAGATATTATTTTGAGCCATAAAAACCAGATTCGAAGAATCGAATAATTCATAATCATCGTCCATCTTCAGCTTTTTTATTTCATTGACTGACATCTTAATTCCAAGATTTCTGGTAATCGTACTTTGCAGGCTTAAAATATTTGCTGTTCCGTGTTTTACAAAAAATAGTTTTCTTCGCAGTAAATCTCGCACAGCTCTTTGTTTTTTTGGGTATATATAGCCTTCAGGTAAAATGTTTAAGTGCTTCATTTGTGCCAGCCAAAAAGAGTCCCATCTGTCATCAGTGTGTTTAATGCCTTCGTATTGTTTTATCGCCGGCGGATTAGCCAGATGAACCGTATAGCCAT
>JAYEFV010000008.1:0-6237 GCA_034658755.1 Thermodesulfobacteriota bacterium
CTTGCTGTGCATTTATTACATTGTCTTGTGTTTTTTTCATAAAATATTCGGGAATTCCAGCCTTAGCCACTAAGTTTCCGTCCTTTATAAATCTATCATAATCGAGAATACCATTTTCATTGAAGTGAAGATAGTAATAAATGGCGCGTAGAACTACTGCGGGCTTTCGATTCTCAATCATCACTGCAATTTCTGCAGCGCGTATGCGCTTTCCCGCAAATCTTTCGGTTTTTTCTTCATGTGAGCCTTTCAGCATGCGTTCAAATTTAGCAATTGGCACTTTAAGAATCTCATCCTCATCTGTGATAAAATAAAATCTTACTGACGCTGAACTCATATAGTAATCTCTTTCGGTGTTTAACGTAAAGCTGAGTGGCTGGGCAACGATAACCGAAAAACTATGATAAGGGTAAAAACTACAGGTCAAATACTGCCTTTCAAAAGCGGCACGGCTTTGCCCAGTCCATCTCAAGCGCCTGATACTAGTTATGACACTTGTCAAATCATTATGGTCCCGCTAAAGGACATCCCTCCATATTCAACTACAATATCTTCTAATTCATCGAAATCTTTACTATATACCTCTTTTATCTTGGAAATATGCGATAATATCTTTTCATGCTCCTTGGGAAGGTGGGTCTGGAATTTAGGACTCGATCCGAAAATTTCTGAATCCTTGAATAGCTTGTAAACAACTCCGGAATAGTAGGGCCAATTCCACTTAAATTCTTTTTGATGATCGTATAATATCACTTGTTCGAATCGTGTCCTGATTATGTCCTTCTGGCTTTGTTTGATAAAAGCATCTATATCCCCCCAATCATGGTGGATCTCGTGCTCTCTTGGTAGTGCATCAATTTGCTCCGATAATTCTTTATACTTATCTTCATAATAACGAACTATCCGCTTCAGTTTAAGAACTTTTGCCTTGTGTGGAGCTCTGGGCTTAAATATTCGGAATAGAATCTTTCATTATCAACTATTTTTTCAAGTATGCTCAGCTTTAAATTTCCATCCGAAATGTCAATTGATGTTAGATGACTACCATCAGGGAATCTAATAAGGTTTGCCTTGCTACCCTTTTCTATAAAGTTACTTCCAACAAAGAATGAAAAATTCTTTTTACGGTCTAATGGCAATTTATCTTTCAAAATCAATGGGCTTTTAGGGTTCTTCTTATATTCGTAAAGTTCTTCTTTAGAAAAGAGATTTCCACCCTCACCATGCATACCTCTGTGACATGAATCACAAATAGGTATTAGCACATCAATATCATTTAAATGCTCCTTTGCCCACTCTTCGATATGATGAAAAATAATAGGAATTTTACCGCAAATAGAACACGAGAAGCTCGATTTTTGAAGGAGTTTGTGCTTTACATTTACGGGAATATTGTCTCTAGATTTTTTAGCACAAGTTTCAGCTTTCATATTATCCTTGGTAGATAGGTCAAGATAAGCAGCGCCATATAACGCCCGCCATCACCAGCGGGCAGGGTGAACCGGACGCAGCTAAAGGCAATTAAAGACAGAATTTGTTAAAGCTCAAAACGCCCTGACCCTGCCCGGCTGAGTGCATGGCGTTGTTCGATCATAGTGACGGTTTCACATAAGTTTTTAGTACTGCAGAATTCTCGATTTGAGTTTTCAGGTTTGTCATCATTGCAATTACACTCGTACGCATCTCGTCATATTCGCTCGGATCAACATCCATGGCCTCTCCGTGGGCCACGAAGTTGCGTCTACCCAACAAACGAAAGTCAATGAACTTTTCCCTCGTTTCATAAGGAGTATAGTCTAAACCAAGACACCACGTGATTTCGCGAAGCACTGCTGATGATAGGTTGGAACTCGTTTCAATAGCCGTTTTATATGGAATGTCTGCTCTGCCCGGCATTTGCGAAAGAAAAAAATTAGTTATCTTGCCAAACTCTGACGTCTTAAGGGTATTCGGCGCGAAATTCACTTGTTTCCTCATGAACAGTGTCAAAAGATTGGGATGCAATTCTTCATTGCGAAGCCTCTGCATGGTAATAAACTCAAGGAAATAGCGTCCAGCAAGTTTCACGAAACCTTCCCAGTGCGCATACAGGATTGCAACGCCACAACGGCCCAAAACTTTTTGCCTTGTGGAATCGGGTGGTGTTAGACCGATGTAATATTTAAGATCCGAAAGCTCCTTTTTACGCCAAATGAGTTCCCTGGCGAGCTTGTCTGAGAGATCATCGATTGTTCTAATGCTCATGGTCGAAATATCTCCCGCCCAAGCGGAATGAGATGAGGTAATCGTGAATTGGCTCTAACTCCCGAACCTGACCATTGCTGGTACGTCGCATCTAAATATAGCTGTTGCGTTCTTTCCATCGTTTCTTCTGGTGATGGAAAATCAGGATGATTAAACCCTAACCCGAAAGCTACAACCTCAAAAGGAGATAGCAGGAACCGCAATCGGGGTCGGGCCACGCTATCTTACTAATATTTATGGATTATCGCTCCAAAAACAGGTGTTTTTTGCTCTTAGCGCGCTATTTTCAGGGGTAAAATTACTATTATAAGGAACCTGTACTTCACGAAGATGATATAATCCTCCCGACTTTCCAACCTTTCGGCCCTTTACCCGAATGCCGAGTTTCTCTTTGATGTTCTCTACAAACTCATGGATAGACTTTGTCCCGAGAGGCAGAAGCAGAGGCCTTCCCAGGAATACGGGTTAGTGCCAAACTATTTAAGACGTAGCAGCGCTCCGCATTCATCCTGAGTTGCAACATCAAGTTGTGCATTGCAATGGGTTATTGCCCGGCCGACTTCACTTAGGGCTTTTTGGGGAGTATTGTTTGTTTCGCTCAGGTGAGCCAGAATTACATATTTTAATCGGTCATGTTGCACTTCTTTCAAAAGGTTTTTTGATGCCTCGTTGGACAGATGCCCGGTTCTGCTCTTGATGCGTTGTTTTATCGGCCATGGATAGGGGCCGTTTATAAGCATGTCCTCATCATGATTGGCTTCCAGAATCAACAAAGAACACCCTTTAAGATGCTCTTTAACCATGGATGTTGCAATGCCGAGATCCGTTGCAATCCCGATTTTTGTTCCGTTCTGATTTACGGTAAAGCCGGACGGATCCTCTGCATCATGGGATATGGAAAAAGGATGAATTGAAAGGTCATTTATCATAAAGGGTGAACCGCATTCAAAGTTCTTGATCACACGGACATTTCCAAGCTGTGAAACGGCGGCTTTTTCTGTTTTAGAACTAATATAAACCGGCAGGTTAAAACGGCGAGAAAGAACACCCACTCCCTGGATATGGTCGGTATGCTCATGGGATACAAGGATGGCGTCAAGATCTTCAGGATGAAGCCCTTTTGAGTTAAGGCGACGTTCAATCTCGATTCCTGAAAGGCCGGCATCGATAAGTATTGAGGTGGAACCGCCGGAAACATAAACGGCATTCCCCCTGCTTCCGCTTGCCAATATGCATATTTCGAGGTTATAATCGAGTCCAGCTTGCAACTGCTCTGAAAACCAAGGTTTTTTCATCTTAACGTCCCGTATGCCCGAATCCGCCACTATTGCGACCGGTTTCATCGAGTTGTTCCACAACCTTTAACTTGGCCTGATAAACCTTTTTAACGACCATCTGAGCAATCCTGTCGCCACGATGAAATGTATAACTCTTTTTTCCAAGGTTTATAACCGCAATCTTTATTTCTCCACGATAATCGGCATCAATGGTACCGGGGGAATTAATAATCCCAATACCGTAATTTACAGCCAATCCGCTCCTTGGACGAATCTGGATTTCAAATTCTCCGGGGATAGCAACTGCAAAACCGGTGGGTATCAAAGCAACAGCACCTTTTTCCAGTACAATATCTGTTTCTATGGCCGCACATATGTCCATACCGGCGGCATTGGGTGTCATGTAGCGAGGCAGGGGTATATCTGAGTCCGATTCCGGTCTTAAACAAAGAAATTTAATTGTGGGGATTTGATCCATGCATCGTGTATTTTGATAGTATAGAAATTTCCTTTTTTGGACACAGATGAACACAGATTTTCAAGATTCCCGTCACTCCCGCGAAAGCGGGAGTCCATAATAACTTGAAATTACTGGATTCCCGCTTTCGCGGGAATGACAAATATGGGGCAAAACGGACTTTTTACGAAGCCATCATAATTAAGAAACAATAATATTATCTGTGTATACCTGCCCGCTTGTGCCTCGCATGGCAGGCGGGTCTGCGAAAATCTGTGTACTATTTAACTTGATAGTATAGGAATTTCCTTTTTTAGAGCGGCGAAGCCGCGTTATATAGAATCGCGAAGCGATTGTATAACTTGATGTCAAATTGTTAATATTTCATCGTATACTTTTCCATCGGTAACAGGTCCTAATAGGGTCAGTGCAAACCGTCTTTTTTGAAAAAGGCTTTCAGCCAGATGAAGGATGTCGTCTTGGCTAACCGATTCGATATTATTTGCAATCTCTTCCAAAGGAATATAACGTCCAAAATGAGTTTCGTTCTGTGCAAGCCGCACCATCTGGTTGTCGTTGCTTTCTGATGCAAGCATGAGACTCCCCTTTGTGTGTTCCTTGGCATCATGCAATTCGTTTGGATCGACACGCGTTTGTTTAAGTCTGGAAATCTCTTTCAGAATCAGTTCGGTTGATTTGTGGGCGTTTTTAGGATTTACGCCTGCATAGGCCCCAAATATCCCGGTGTCCACATAAGATGAGATAAAGGAATAAACGGAGTAAGCCAGGCCTCTTTTTTCGCGTATTTCCTGAAACAGTCTTGAACTCATGTTCCCGCCGAAGATAGTGTTCATCAGTGAATACGCATACCGTCGCGGGTCGGTTATTGAAACGCCCTTTGTACCCAGACAGATATGAACCTGTTCCAAGTTTCTCTGATGCAAGTTAACCCTGCAGCAACCTTGGGGGGTAATACGCTCGGGGAAGCTGTTGCCCGGACGAATAGATTCAAAGACCGGCCCGATAAGATCGACGAACCGGTTGTGCTCCAGGTTGCCTGCAGCCGAAATGACAATACGCTCGGGTTGATATAACTTGTAAAAATACCTTTTAATGGTATGAGAATTAAAACCTGCAACGTTTTCACGAGTGCCGAGAACTGATCGTCCCAGAGAATTATCCCCCCAGAAATTTCTTCCCGAAAGCACATGAATGTATTCATCCGGACTGTCTTCCACCATGCCGATTTCCTGAAAAATAACTGCCCGTTCATTTTCAACCTCTTTTTCATCAAACACAGAGTTTAAAAATATATCAGAAAGAATATCGACCATGGTTTCCAGATGGGTGTCCAAGACCTTTGCATGGTAACACGTATTTTCAGCACTTGTAAAAGCGTTTGTCTGGCCCCCGATGGAATCAAATTCCTTGGCAATCTGAAAAGCGGTCCGTTTTTCTGTGCCCTTAAAAATCATATGTTCAATAAAATGGGAAAGGCCGCCTTCAGATGACGATTCATCCCGGGCTCCGACATTTACCCATATGCCCATTGATACAGAATGAACATGGGGCATTTTTTTACTGACAATCCTGATACCGTTATTGAGGGCAGTTTTGTTTACGGTGTGTTCCATTATTATTAATCTATTTTTCGTAACAGTTCACGGATTTTTAAAATCCCAAATTCCAAATACCAATGACCTAAACTATTTCGATTTTTCCAGTATTGATGAAAATATCTTTTTCAATTCGTTTGCCTTTCTTCAAGATCATAAGGTTTGGAATTTTGAATTTAGGTCATTGTAATTTGTTTGTTATTTGGAATTTCCACTAACTCAACTACTCCGTGAACGGATACTATTTTTCCTCTTCAAGAACAGCTTTGTGGCTTAAACGGATTTTTCCGTCCCTGTTGATTTCAAGAACTTTGACTTTGATACGATCTCCTTCCTTTACAATATCAGATACTTTGTTTACACGGCGATTGGCAAGTTGTGAGATGTGAACAAGACCGTCTGTTCCGGGCATTAACTGGACAAAAGCACCAAAATCCATGATTTTTACAACAGTCCCCTCATAAATTTCTCCCACTTCGGGTTCCCTTACAATCTCATCGATCATCTTTACGGCGGCGTCCGCTTCTTCCTGGGAAAAAGCGGCAATTTTGACCACGCCCTGATCATCTATTTCAAGTTTTGTATCGGTTTCATTTTGAATTGCCCTGATGATTTTTCCTCCGGGACCGATGACTTCACGGAT
>JAYEFV010000009.1:0-6217 GCA_034658755.1 Thermodesulfobacteriota bacterium
CAATGCAGAAACAGGTTGAATTTCTCTGCAGCAAACTCGAATCTGGTAAATTTTAACCTTGGCACTCACAGATACTGCGTTCAGGAAACTTCAAAATATAGTGGGGAAATCCAGCTGTAGCAGGAAAAAAGAGGATCTGGTCTGCTATGCATACGATGCAACTGCCCGCACCTATCTTCCCGATGCTGTCTTATTTCCTGGCAATACAAAAGAAGTATCCGCCGTATTAAATCTTGCCAACTCAGAGGGTTTCTTTGTAATTCCTCGCGGTTCCGGTTCCGGGATGACCGGCGGGTCTCTTGCCGTCAGCGGCGGAGTAATACTTGTGATGGCTCGTTTTAGCCGTATTTTTGAAATTGATAAGGGCAATCTTATTGCCCATGTGGAACCCGGTGTTGTTACCGGACGTTTTCACCGGGCTGTAGAAAGAGAGGGGCTTTTCTATCCACCTGATCCGGCGAGTTCGGAATTTGCTACTCTGGGCGGTAATATGGCAGAATGTGCAGGGGGACCCCGGGCGGTTAAATATGGTGTTACCAGGGATTATGTGCTGGGACTTGAAGCTGTCCTTCCAACCGGTGAAATTATACACACCGGGGTGCAGACCTCCAAGGGGGTGGTGGGATACGATCTGACTAGGCTTCTAATCGGATCCGAAGGGACTTTAGGAATAATTACCAAGATGATATTGCGGCTGCTGCCCCTTCCCGAAGCTGTAAGAGCTATGACGGCTGTTTTCGACAAACTAGAGACTGCAGCGGAGACGGTTTCAGAAGTCATTAGACGCGGTATCATCCCTCGAACTATAGAATTTATGGATAATGCTTCAATTCGGTGTGCAGAAAGCCGGCTCAAGATCGGTCTGCCGGTTGAAGCCGAAGCGTTGCTACTGATAGAAGTGGACGGGAAAGTCGGTGAGACCGATGTGCTCATAAAGCAATTAAAAACAGTGTGCATGTCCATGGGCGCAAAAGGTATTAAAATAGCCGAGACCAAAGAAGAGGCTGATAATCTATGGAAAGCACGCAAGGCCATATCTCCGGCCCTGTTCCAGTTTGCTCCGGATAAGATCAATGAGGATATTGTTGTCCCAAGAAGTAAAATTCCTGATATGGTTAGAAAGATAAATTCTTTAAAGGAGGAAACCGGGCTTACTATGGTGAGTTTCGGGCATGCCGGTGACGGGAACATCCATTTTAATATAATGCTTGACAAAAACAATAAAACGGAACTGAAAAAAGCTGAGGATGCAATTGACGTTCTGTTCGACTATACCCTCGAACTCGGGGGCACAATTTCTGGTGAGCATGGGGTCGGAATAACAAAAGCCGCATACATAGAAAAAGAGATCGGTTCTGTCGAGCTTAACCTGATGAAAAAAATAAAAAAGGTTTTTGACCCTAAAGGGATCTTAAATCCCGGCAAGATTTTTCCAGCGCCTTAGTTTTTTCAAAAAAGCTAACCGTTCAGTCACTAAGGCACGAAGAAGGGCAATGAAGTATTTTTTTGTTTCAACGTGTTGCTTATTAAAAATGGCATTAAAAGAATCTTTGGTGCCTTCGTGTCTTTGTGGCTGAACCTTTATAGTTATTACTTTTTTAGAGCCCTGTTACTATTTGAAACGCTCAGTTTAGGTTACTGTATTTTGATAAACATTTCGCTGGAAGATATCAAATCCTCTAATAGCTCTATCCGGGTATTTTTATTTCGATCTATGGCACAACGCAGCCTTAACGCACAAAGCTTTTTGCAGATCGGATCCTCAATATTGAAATTACCGAAACATCCAAGATGATCGTCAAAAGAGATTTTATTCATTAATTCCTTTTTCATGTGCTATCCTTTAACTCCAACAATGAAAGCATTTCCTCATGAAGGTTGCTGTTGGTTGCAAGAATTTCCTTTTTGTAAATATTAAACGGTTTATTTGAAAAATCTGTTATGGTCGCTCCGGCTTCTCTTGCAATCAATTCCCCGGCCGCGGTATCCCAGGGCTTTAAATTCTGTTCCCAGAATCCGTCAAATCGCCCACAGGCTACAAAACAAAGGTCTATGGCGGCTGATCCGAGTCTGCGTACTCCCTGAGAGGCTTTCAAGCATTTTGAAAAACGGGTCATCAGGGGATTGAAACAATCTATCAGATCATAAGGGAACCCGGTGACCAGTAAACTTTCTGAGACTGTTTGTGAGTTAGAGACGTTGATAGGGCGGCAGTTGAGTTCGGCTCCCTTGCCTTTTACGGCAGTAAAAAGTTCTCCGGTTACCGGGCTTAAGACAATGCCGATAACTGTATCACCGCTCAAAGCAAAAGCTATGGAAATAGCGAAAAGACCGAGCCGATGTGCAAAGTTCGTCGTACCGTCTAAAGGATCGACAATCCATTTATGATCAGCTTTGCCTTTGTTCAGACCGCTTTCTTCTGCCAGGATAGTATGACCAGGGAAGGTTTTTTTAATCGTTCCTATAATTGCCTTTTCGGACTCGGTATCCGCTTCTGTAATAAGGTCAATGACCCCCTTTTTATCGACTTTGGATTTCCCCCTGCCATAATGTGACAGAAGCACCCTTTGGCCTTTATAAGCAGCAGCGATACCGACTCTTTTTACAAGTTCCAGATCCATAAAAATGAATTTGTTATTTGGAATTTCCGCTAACTAAATTACTTCGTGAACAGATACGAATGAACCTTTATATTTATTTGTATTTAGATGTCAACAACAAATTATTGATGATTTTCGATTGATGATTGATGATTGATGATTTGTGAATTCGTAAAAAGACATATACAATTCTATCCTGATGAGAAATCTTTCATATGATGTATCGAGGCTTCCATCTTTTCGATCAGGGGGTTCAAAGTGGATTCGACATTGGCCGAGATGGCTGTTCCTCCAAGGGTCCCGGTCAGCGCATCGACAGTTTTTTGGTCAACGAGATCCTTTTTGTTCAGAACCCGGATTAAGGAGATATTTTGCAGATTAAGGTTGGCAAGTATTTTTTCAACAGACTTGATCTGGTCTTTAAAACGAGGATTGCTGATATCGATCACATGCAAAAGAAGGTCTGCATTGTCAAGTTCTTCTAAGGTCGCACGAAAAGCAACCATAAGGTCTTTGGGGAGGTTTTTGATAAATCCCACCGTATCCGTAATGATGACCTCTATATCTCTGGGAAATTTAAGGCGCCTGCTGGAAGGATCCAATGTGGCAAAAAGTCGGCTTTCAGCCCGAACGTTACTCTTTGTGAGAGTGTTCAGCAGGGTAGATTTCCCGGCATTGGTATACCCTATAATGGAAATAACGGCCAACCCCTTTTTAGTACGTTTTGCCCTTTGTTGCTTTCTCTGTTTCATTACAAGGGACAACGCATTTTCCAACCGTGCTATCCGGTTACGCACACGCCTGCGGTTTATTTCCAGCTTTGTTTCTCCCGGCCCGCGACCGCCGATACCACCGGTCAAACGTGACATGGCGGTATTTTTTGTAATAAGTCGTGGAAGCAGGTATTTTAGCTGGGCAAGCTCGACTTGAAGTTTTCCTTCCTTTGATTGGGCCCGTTGAGCAAAAATATCAAGAATTAATTGGGTTCTATCAATTACTTTCAAATCTATCTTATTGGTAATCGACCGGATTTGGGACGGGTTTAATTCTTGATCGAAAATTATTAATGTCGCTCCTTTCTGAAGTGCCAGAATGATCAGATCTTGAAGCTTTCCCATGCCCATAAGGAATCTGGTATTTAATTTTCGGCGTTGCTGCAGCACCGTTCCGACGATCTCGCTGCCACTCGATGCAGCCAGATCTTCCAGCTCTGCCAAAGAGGCCATGGCGGCATGTTTGGAGATCGTCGTAACACTGATAAGGAGCGCTCTTTCTTTTGCTGTATCTGCTTCAAACAAAGACGTTATATGATCAAGCTCTGTTTCAAGTGACTGGATAAGGTCTATACATCCGATATCGAGTTGGTTGGGATTCAAGGGCTTTAAGATCTCAAACGGCTTTTCGGCTGAACTTTTTGGTAAGATATAAGCCGCATGAACCCGATGAAGATAACCCTCCCGGGTTATTGTTATTGCAGCCATGATGTCGAGTCTTAAAAGGGCAAGGTCGGTGAGGTCTTCTCTTGTGAGTGGTTCATTATTAAGATGGGTGTGTATGCATCTTAGTCCTTTCAGACGACCGGGAGCCACGCGATATTCACTGGTATCCGGGATGACAATACCATGATGGTTTCCCACAATGACATAGACTATCTTCCCCTGCCGGTTTATAAGAAGGCCTATCTGACGGCGAATTTCATGGGAGAGCCTGCTTATATCACGAGCAAGTTCCAAGGTGATAAGAAACTGAGGTGGAAGGCGACGGCGGTATAAATTTTCAAGCCTGCGGATTTGACCGGCCTTAAGCCCGCCGATATTACCGAAAAGCCTTTTCATATTATTTGGCAGTATTCCTTAACTTTAGGCACTTTAAACTTAATTTAAATTGTCAAAAACTCCTTTCCTTCAACTTCGTTCAGGACAAGCTCACCCATTACTCCATCATTCCATTACTCCATTATTCCCTCCGGGCCGGAGCCAATTGGGGTGAAGCCCTTAAGTTCATCCCGGGTTATTCTCTGGCGGCGTAATTTTCAAAGCGAGTATAGGTGTCCAAAAATGTCAATATGGTGAAGCCGGTGGGACCATTTCTCTGTTTGGACACTATTAATTCTGCTTTTCCTTTGTTGGGATTGTTTTCATCCCTGTTGTATAGTTCGTCCCTGTAAAGAAATGCTACGACGTCGGCATCCTGCTCTAACGCTCCGGACTCCCTCAAGTCTGCAAGTTGCGGACGTTTATCACTACGTTCTTCCAGTTTTCGGTTCAACTGGGAGAGTGCGACAACCGGAAGCTCGAGCTCTTTGGCCAAGGCTTTTAAGGATCGCGAGATTTCCGAGATTTCAAGATCACGCCGTTCGGCCGAGACGCGGCCTTTCATAAGCTGTAGATAGTCAATAATAATAAGGCCGACATCTTTTTCCATCTTTAACCTGCGCGACTTGGCTCTGATTTCCAGAGCGGTAATGCTGGGTGAATCGTCGATAAAGATCGGTGCTTGAGACAAAACTCCAGCAGAATCCGTGATTTTTATCCAATCATCCTGGCTTATAAATCCCCTTCTTAAGCGAGAAGAATCAATTCTTGCCTCGGAGCTGAGCATTCGCAAGGATAGCTGTTCCTTGGACATCTCAAGGGAGAATATGGCAACAGGGATATTTGAATCCACGGCTGCATTCTTTGCAATGTTCAGGGCAAGAGCTGTTTTTCCCATACCCGGACGTCCGGCCAGTATGACAAGATCAGATTTTTGTAATCCTGCGGTTAATTCGTCAAGTTTGGTGAAGCCTGTGGCAACGCCGGTAACCAAGGCTCTGTTGCCCTGGCGTTCTTCAAGAACATCAATGTTGCTTTCGATTATTTTGCCAATGGGATAAAATGTCGGCCTTATTTTATTTTCAGATATCTCAAAAATGGAACTTTCTGCAAAATCGATAACGCTGTCAACATCACCTCGATCCTCGAAGCACCGTTTGGCTATGGAATTTGTTTTTTCAATAAGGCGTCTTAAACAGGCCTTGTCATAGACGATTTTGCCATAATACTGTGCATTTACAGCGAGCGGGACAGTATCTACAAGATTTGCAAGATATGCTGCTCCGCCGATTTCTTCCAGCCGATCATGTTCTCTTAATATATTGGTCAAGGTTACAAGATCAACAGGTTCATTTCTTGAAAAGAGTTCTGATATGGCGGAAAATATTTTCTGATGTGCAGATCTGTAAAAATCATCGGGTGAGAGGATCTCAAGGACTTCAAGCAGGGTATCGTTATCAACCAGAATTGCGCTTAAAATAGATTCTTCGGCTTCAAGGCTCTGGGGTGGAAGATGATAAAGATAAGGGTCTTTTCCGGTTTTCAACTTTTTATTTGCCATATCTCAACAGGAGTTTGAAGTGAACTAAAGTTGATGGTTTCGTAAAAAGTCTGGAATCCCTTTAAAGCGTCATTCCGGCGAAGGCCGGAATCCAGTTATTTCAATATGTTCTGGATGCCGGATCAGGTCCGGCATGACGAATTCGGACTTTTTACGATTTTATCAAAGTTTAAAGTGAGCTAAAGCCCGCCCTGGTGCGACTCGTCATATATATTGATGGCCCATGCATTATTCCAAACCTG
>JAYEFV010000010.1:0-6194 GCA_034658755.1 Thermodesulfobacteriota bacterium
ATAGTTTGCCGAAAAATTGTTCGGAGGAAATATCATAAGTTCGAATGAGACCCTCTTTTAATTCGGAGATGCGGGTGGGAGCGCAAACAGAAATTTCATCCAGTCCGTCATGTCCATGAACCACAAAAGCTCTTTTTGTTCCAAGAAGGTGTAATGCATGTGCAAACATTTCAGTTAGTTCGGGTGCGTATACACCGAGAAGCTGGCAATTGGCTCCGGCGGGGTTTGTGAGTGGGCCCAGCATATTAAAAATACTGCGCAGACCCAACTCTTTTCTTGCTCTGGCCGCATGGCTCATGGCACCGTGATAAAGCGGGGCAAAAAGAAAACCGATACCGATTTCCTGAACAGCCTCTTCCACGATTTCAGGGTCAGTATCAAGTTTTACCCCAAGCACTTCCAGAAGATCTGCACTGCCACATTGACTGGATACCGATCGATTTCCGTGTTTAGCCACGGTCACCCCGCAGCCGGCCACAACAAAAGCCGTGGTTGTGGAGATATTAAATGTTTGTGATGCGTCTCCGCCGGTTCCGCAGGTATCTACAATGGTTGAGGACGGTGCTTGAATACGATGTGCTTTACGGCGCATGGCTCGAGCCGCTCCGGCAAGTTCTTCAAAAGTTTCTCCTTTGGTTGCCAGTGCCGCCATCAGTGCGCCGATCTGTGCATCGGTAACATTTCCTGAAAAGATTTCTATAATCATTTGAGACATTTGAGTTTCACTCAGGTCGATTCGATGTATGATTTTATCAAGATTTTCCCTAAACATAATGGTTCTTCCTCCTAATATTAGTCGCTTAATTGTAAATTTTGTGCATTTTGTGACAAAAAAAGTTTGATTACACCACGAAGTACACGAAGAGCACGAAGGTTATATATTTTATTCTTCTTTTCCTTCGTGATCTTCGTGGTAAAAATAAAACCGATCTTTTTTGGTTCTCTCCGAGCCGGAGGCCGGCTTGTCCTGGTTGGGCATTGAAATGAGTCACTTGTTGTTTTTCACTCAACCACTTAACCCACTCCGTTGAGAAAATTCCTCAGGAGCCGTTTGCCCACGCGGGTCATAATAGATTCCGGGTGAAATTGAATTCCTTCTGTGGGATGCTTTACATGCCTGATTCCCATAATCTCCCCGTCTTCTGATTCCGAGCTTATTTGCAGACATTCAGGAAAACTTTCCCTTGAAACAGCCAGAGAGTGATACCGCATTGCTTCAAAAGGTTTACGAATCCCCTGATACAGCATTTTCCCGTCAGAGTGTATCATGGATGTTTTTCCGTGCATGAGCTTTTTGGCGGAGACCACTTTCCCGCCAAAACCAGCCGCAATGGCTTGATGGCCAAGGCACACACCAAGGATTGGGATCTTTCCGGAAAAGTGTTTCACTACCGGAAGAGATATTCCTGCATTTTCAGGCCTGCCCGGCCCGGGTGATATAACAATTCCGGACGGATTCCATGAAATAAGATCTGAAATGGAGGCAACGTCGTTCCTGACAACCTTGACGCAAGCGCCGATTTGCTCCAGATATTGTACCAGGTTGTAAGTGAATGAATCATAATTGTCTATCATTATGATCATGTTTTATCCTCCTTTATTTTTCATATGATTTCTGAACCAGTTGCAGTGCTTTTTGCATGGCCATTGCTTTATTGACGGTTTCTATCCGTTCCCGTTCCGGATCGGAGTCGGCAACGATTCCGGCCCCTGCCTGAACCGTCAGCAACCCATTTTCAATACTGGCCGTCCGAATGGTAATGGCCATGTCCATATTTCCGTGGAACGAAATATATCCTACGGCACCGCCATAAGGGCCCCGGGGTCTGTTTTCGAGTTCGGCGATAATCTCCATGGCCCTTATTTTGGGAGCTCCGGATAACGTTCCGGCAGGGAAGGTGGCCCGAAGCAGATCCCATGCGTCATATTCTGATTTCAGATCACAACATATATTGGATACAAGATGCATGACATGAGAATAACGTTCCACTATCATCAAATCTGTTACCTGGACCGTTCCCACCTCTGCCACGCGCCCCAGATCATTACGACCCAGATCTACCAGCATAAGGTGTTCCGCCCGTTCTTTTTCATCCGCAAGAAGCTCATTGGCCAGAGACCTGTCTTCCTGCTCGTTTTTCCCTCTGGGGCGTGTGCCGGCAATGGGGCGAAGGGTGGCAACGCCGTTTTCCAGCCTCACCATAGTCTCCGGTGAAGATCCAACGAGAGTCACCTCATCGAGACCGAGGAAATAAAGATAGGGAGAGGGATTAATGAATCGTTGCGCCCGGTAAAGCGCCCAGAGATCCGGTGGCGGTGTACATAAAAAAGGCATGGAAATGACGGTCTGGATGACATCACCTGCCCGGATATATTCTTTTATCTTTTGCACAAGAGAACGGAAAATGCCGGCTTCCAAAGATTCTTTGAGCATAAATTCGGTATGGATCGGATTATGGTCTCCTTCAGGCAAAGGACGTTCCATTTCTCGCAGAAGTGATTTGATGCGGAGTGTCGCCGAATGAAACGCTCGATCCGCATGGTCCGGGTTGTCGATAAAGGCGATAACAACCCCGAGTAATGTATGCCGGATATTGTCAAAAATAAGCAGCTCATCGGGTATAATGAAATGAGCAATCGGTTTATTTTCCGGAAGCAGGTTGGGGATTGATTCAAAAAAAGAAACCATTTCATAAGTTAAATATCCTACCATTCCTCCCCAGAATCTGGGGAGTTGGGGCACGTGAGCAGGTCGATACTTGTTCATCAATGTTTTCAGCACGTAAAGGGGATCCCCGTGGTGAGGAATCTGTTCGCAGGCACTGTTTTCCCGGACTTCCACAAATTGAGGAAATACCCGTATATGAGTTCGGGCGGAGACTCCAAGGAAACTGTACCTTCCCCACCGCTCACCCCCTTCTACGCTTTCGAATAGAAACGCAGAGCCGTTGTTTTTATAGATTTTATTTAAAAGAGAGACCGGTGTGTTTGTATCTGCAAGGATTTCCACGCAGACCGGAATTACATTGTTTTGTTTTGCCATATGGCGGAATTGGTCTATTTCAGGGAATTCATTAATAAGCATATAGGGTTCCTTTCTAAAAAGTCAGATTGAGACGGTTTCGTAAAAAGATCAAATTCAAGGCGTGCAAATTTTGCAATTATGAGGCGTACTTATGGTACGTTGAATGATTGCGAAATGCAGCACAACGCAGAAGTTGGACTTTTTACGAAACCGTCAAAAAAAGCCGTGAAGATTTCCACGGCCCTTTTGAAACTAAAAAAAGGACCGTGGCGCGAGTTGCCATGGTCCTTTGATATTTTGCTAATTATAAGTTATTAAATCAAGTTCCTGTGGCAGACCCATAAATTTGAGTTTGCCACCACCAGTTTTTCAGGTCGATATTTGTTATTTGATTATCTGTTTTATTCATGTTTCTCAACCGATTGGATTTAGGCATACCTAAAATCGCGAGTATTTGTCAAGGTTTTTTCGTTTTGATACCCCCAAAAAAAATCTTGACAAGACAAAGAAAGTTTACTGAAAAAGATGAACATCGAACATAGAACGTCCAACATCGCCCCAGTGAAATAGAAAAAAAGTTTCACGGGGTAAAAATGTTGAATGGGAAAAAGGGAACCCAAAGATGGTTAAAACTGATTCAGAAGGTACCATTAATTAAAAAACCTTTATTAACAAAATATCGAGGTCCGGAATATGATTATAGAGATCCTTGCTACAGGAGATGAAATAAGAACGGGTGCGGCTATCGACAGCAATTCGGCACATATCGCGCAAGTTTTTGAACAAGCGGGTCTTGAAGCCATACGGCACACTTGCGTGGGTGATGATATGGATATAATGGTTTCCATCATAAAAGAGATCGGCAGCAGGGCAGATGTTGCGGTTGTAACCGGAGGGTTGGGTCCGACAAGCGATGATATTACGGCGGAGGCAGCGGCCAAAGCAAAAGGGGTTGAACTGGTTCTAAATCGGTCGGCACTTCGTGTGGTTGAAAATTTTTTCAAAACCCGGAAGCGCGCCATGAGTCCTTCAAATAAAAAACAGGCCATGCTCCCTATAGGGGCCGAGTCTTTATATAATCCTGTTGGATCTGCGTCCGGATTTCTTTTAAAAATAGACAGGTGTTGGTTTTTCTTTGTTCCCGGTGTACCTTTTGAAATGCGACGGATGCTTTCAGATGAGGTCCTGCCGCGCATAGAGAAGCTTTATGGCCGTACGGATGGATTAAGTTTGGTTAAGACCATATCCACATTCGGCTTAACCGAGTCGGAAATAGGGGAACTTTTGGACGGTTTATCCACCGAATTTCCTGAGATAACGCCGGGTTTTCGTTCAAAGTTTCCGGAAATCCAGGTAAAACTTTATATCCGAGGCAAAGATGACAAGGTTCTTCGTAAGATTCTGGAAAAGGCATCCCAATCGGTTCTCGGGAAGTTAGGGGAGAATATTTTTTCTATGAATGGGAGTTCAATGGAAGCGGTTGTGGGCGGGCTTCTTAGCGGAAAAAAAGCGACCATTGCTATTGCCGAAAGCTGTACCGGCGGATTGATATCCCATATGCTTACCAATGTACCGGGCAGTTCAGGCTATTTTCTTTTTTCAGGGGTTACCTATTCAAATGAAGCCAAAACAAAGGTGCTGGGGGTATCTAACCAAGTATTACAGCGATACGGAGCGGTACACCAAGAGACCGTAAAAAAGATGGCCCAAGGGGTAAAACGTGTTGCAGGAACAACTTACGGCCTGGCAACCAGCGGTATTGCAGGACCGGACGGAGGAACTGACGAAAAACCTGTGGGCACGCTTTGCATCGGTTTTGCCACCCCACATGATGTAAAAGGATTTCGGTTCTTTTTTCCGTTCAATACACGGTTGATGAATAAAAAAATCTTTGCCATGAAAGCCCTTGACCTGCTGCGCCGGGAACTCCAACTAAAAAAAATTGAAAATTGAAAATTGAAAATTGAAGAATAAATGATTGAGAAATTATATAATATTTCATCAGGTTTTTCCTTAAATCTTAAATCATTTTAGGTCATTTTGTACCGTCAAAACAGTTTTTGAACCACAAGGCCGATTCCCGGACAAAATTTTCCTGTTGTGTTTTATTGCTCATGCGGTGATCACCGCCTTTTTGTATGATCAATTTTTTCGGATCACCGGCTTTTTCATATATTTCTCTGGCATTTGACGGGGGTACAAGCTCATCGGAATCGCCATGAAATATAAGAATATGATGAGTAGATGAAAGCTTGTCTGCAATGTCGGAATCAAGATATCTCTTATAAAACGGCGGATTTAGTGTGTTTGGGCCATCTGATTTCTCCGGTGTCTTGACAATGGAACTGCTGCGAACAGGGGCTGCACATGTGACAATTGAATAAACATCAGATTCGGCAAATACGGATAAGCAGACAGCGCCCCCCATACTGCTTCCGAAAAGTCCTATCCGGTTGCTGGTATCTTTTCTGTCTTGAATAATCTTTATTGCGCTGATCATGTCATTACATCGAGCCTCGAGGGAGGTGACATCCTGGAAAACTCCTTGGCTCTGCCCGCATCCTCTATGGTCGAATCTGAAAAATGCGACTCCAAAGGCATTGCATTGTCTTGCAAGTGCGATCTGCTTTGGAGAACTGCCGCTGCTAAAAAGACCGTGCGAACCGATAACAACCGGAGGGTATTCTGCGCCCGGAAGGTGCAGCGTTCCTTTGAGAATAAACCCGTTTGATGAGAACGTGATGTTTTTTTGATTCATGGTTGGTTTATCCCATGATTCATGATATTTTTCAACCCTAATTGAGCGTAAACAAAACCGAGAACGATCATAATATATTTAATTAATCCATTAAACCTTCCCGCTTTATCGGTATGGTCCCAGCTTTGTTATGCAGGTATGTGAGTATGTATTCACCACCCGCTTCGCTTGAGGCACAGAGGGCACAGAGGAGGAATTTTTTTCCTGATCGGGAGACGGCGATCAGGAAAAATCCATGCTTTTTAAACAAATTTATAAAACGATATAGACTTTAAGCACCAATATCCGGTTAAGATTTTCCGCCGGAGGTGGATAGCGTTTTTGCCCAATCGGCATCTCCCGATTGGGTAAAAGATATGTTTTTCTCTGCGTTCTCCGTGTCTCTGTGGTGAAAAATTATTTATTGAAGAT
>JAYEFV010000011.1:0-6166 GCA_034658755.1 Thermodesulfobacteriota bacterium
TATACCTGTTGTGAAAAAGACGTACTCAACGCCCTGCCCGCAGATTCAAACATAAAAAAAAGTTCATGTATTCCAAACGATCTTTTAGTGAAAATTTTCGGGGGCAATCTTAGTTTTAAAAAAGATTCCGGCCAGAGGGTAAAGCACGGATGCGGATGCATGGTATCGGTAGACGTAGGATCTTATCACCTGCACCCATGCTATCACAACTGCCTGTTTTGCTATGCTAATCCGACTTCCAAAAAAAAGTTGTCGAAAAAATGAAAATAGGTTCAGTTCTACTTGATAATATTACCGTATTAGCTCCACTGGCAGGTATCACTAATCTGCCGTTCCGGCTGCTGGCCAAAGAAGCGGGTTGTGCGCTGGTCTGCTCGGAAATGATCAGTTCCAACGGTCTGGTTCATAACTCGGTCAAGACACATGAATTGCTCGAGAGCCAGCCCGCAGAGAAACCGTTGTCGGTCCAGATATTCGGTTCGGATCGTTCGCTTATGGCTGAAGCTGCAACCATAGTTGAATCCTCAGGGGCTGACATCCTAGACATCAACCTTGGCTGTGCAGTAAAAAAAGTGCTAAAAACCGGTTCAGGTGCGGCCCTTATGAAAGAGCCCCAAAAGGTCGAAAAAATTCTTCGGGCGATCCGTAGAACGGTAAAAATTCCGTTGACCATAAAAATAAGAACCGGATGGGACAGTTCCGGCGACCAGGCCTTAAAAATAACTGAAATAGCTCAAGCATGCGGTGTGGACGCTATTACAGTGCATCCACGCACTGCAACTCAGGGGTTCCGGGGAAAGGCCGACTGGTCCGTGATTGCCGCTATTAAAAATACTGCTTCAATTCCTGTAATAGGAAACGGGGATATCATAAGGCCTGAAGATGTGTTGAAGATGCAAAATCAAACAGGGTGTGATGCAGTCATGATCGGCAGAGCTGCCATCGGCAACCCCTGGATTTTTTCTCAGGTACTTGAGCTAATCCGTGATAATAAAGCCTCATTACCTGATACATCCCAGCGTTTTGAAGTTATGGCTCAATATCTTAGATCTTCTGTAATATACTTTGGAGAGGAGCGGGCGATTCGTATGATGCGCAGCCGTCTCGGGTGGTTTGTCAAGGGATTACGTTACAGCAGCAGATTCCGTGAATCGATCAAACAAGTTTCGACCGAAAAAGACGCCCTATCCCGGATCGAAGAATATAAAAAATTGTCGGCTTCGTAAAAAGTCCAACTTCTGCGTTGCGCTGCATCCCTCGTCACTACAGCGTACTATAACTACGCCTCATTCCTCAGGATTTGCGCGCCTTGAATTTGGATCTTTTTACTTTGCCGTCGTATTGTGACTTTTTACGATACTGTCAAAATTATTATTGACAAAACTATGTGAGTAAATCAGTGTTATTAGATGATTCTGAGTAATATGTTCCGATTGATCGGGCTCTGAAACGGAATGTTATTCTGAAAAACCTATAGTTAAAAAAATAGGCCAGGGAGTACCTATGAAAAATCAGTCGGCGTTTACTTTGGCACTTATGTTTCTGCTGCTAATTCCTGCTGTTGGATATTGTAATGAATATCGGAGTCAGGAGGTTGTTGAGCAGAAGACAGAAGGGACCATCAACTGGAGCAGGGGAGTCATTCAAGCAAAAGGGATCGGGATTCTTCATAATAAGCTTCCTGACCATGTCAAGGCACGTTCAACCGCTTTAAAAAATGCAAGGCTGGATGCCTGCCGAAAACTCCTTGAAGTTGCGAAAGAGATCAGGATTGACGGCACTACAGTTGTCGGAGATTATGCGGGCAAAAATGATATAATTATGTCCAAAATAAAGAGTATGGTTAAACGTGCCGAAGTTGTAAAAAAAGAATATTTTTCAGACGGGACCGTAGAAGTTACAATGAAGATGAATCTGAGAGGTGGATTTGCTCAGCTTGTTCTTCCAGGGGAAATCAGGCCGTTGGAGTCGATCAGAACCATTGCGTCGGTTAAGAATTCACCCTCTGTTTTTACCGGATTGGTTGTTGATACCCGAGGCCTTGGAACAAAGCCTGTCATGGCCCCAAAAATACTTGACGAAAACGCACGTGAAGTTTATGGATCAGCCTTTGTTAGCCGTGAATATGCCGTACAGCAGGGTATGAGTGGGTATTCAAAGGATCTTGCAGCAACTCAGAGTAATCAGAGGGTTTCAGACAATCCTTTGACGGTAAAAGGGTTGAAAACAGAAGGTGTCGAACATTCCGACGTTGTAATCAGTAATGCAGATGCTCGCAGGCTTCGAAGTGCTTCTGAGAATCTTTCCTTTATGAAAAAATGCCGGGTCATCATTGTGGTTGAGTAAAAAGCCGACCCAAAAGAAGTCGGCTTTTATTTATTCCTCAATCGACAATCCACTATGTTCCCATGCTCCACGACGCCAAATATTTTTTTTGCTCAGCGGTAAGTTTGTCAATTTTAACGTTCATGGAAGCCAGCTTTTCTTTGGCGATGGCCCTGTCTATTTCCTCGGGCACCGGATAGACATCCTTTTTAAGTCTCTTTTTCCTTTTTACCATATATTCGATACTCAAAGCCTGATTGGCAAAACTCATATCCATAACACTTGAAGGATGTCCCTCGGCGGCTGCAAGATTGATCAGTCTTCCATCACCCAGCACATTGATCCGCTTGTTGTTTTCCAGCATAAATTCTTCAACAAAGGGCCTTAGTATTCTATGGGATCTTGTTATGCTTTTGAGCCCTTCAAGATCGAGCTCAACATTAAAATGACCGGAATTGGCTACAATAGCGCCGTCTTTCATGACCTCGAAATGTTCTTTGCGTATCACATTGATGTTCCCGGTAACCGTACAGAAAAAATCACCGATCCTTGCCGCCTGCCGGATCGGCATTACGGTAAACCCGTCCATGACCGCTTCAAGTGCGGTAGTAGGCTCGACTTCGGTTACAATAACGTTTCCTCCCATTCCACACGCTCTCATCGCAAGACCCTTGCCGCACCATCCATAACCGCAGACAACAAAATTGGACCCTGCGATCAGGCGGTTTGTGGCCCGAATGATGCCGTCCACAGTGCTTTGACCGGTGCCGTAACGATTATCAAAAAAATGTTTGGTCCGGGCGTCATTTACAGCTATGATCGGGTATTGCAAGACTCCGTCTGCCGCCATACTTCTGAGTCGAATGATTCCGGTGGTTGTTTCCTCCGTACCTCCGTTAACGCCCTCAATGAGTTCCTGGCGCTCGGAATGAATTGTAGAAACCAGGTCGGCGCCGTCATCCATGGTATAATGAGGTTTGATGTCTATTGCTGAATGGATATGCTTGTAATATGTTTTGTTGTCTTCACCTTTGATGGCAAAAACGGAAATTTTGTCATGCTTTACAAGGGAAGCCGCCACATCATCCTGTGTGCTCAGGGGGTTGGAGGCACAAAGAGAAACCTTGGCGCCGCCGGCTTTTAATGTCTGCATCAAAGAGGCGGTTTCGGTGGTAACATGAAGACAGGCTGCTATGCGTTTGTCTTTTAGGGGCGTTTCCTTTGCAAACCTTTTCTTGATATTGTTTAGGACCGGCATGCTCTGATTGGCCCATTCAACTCGCAGCAGACCTTCCCTGGCCAGTTTTACATCTTTAATATCATATTCCATGGATGATTAATCTCCTTTTTAGGGTTCAAAGTTCAGGGTTCAAGGTTCAGGGTTCAAGGTTTAAGGTTCAGGGTTGAGAAGCCAGATGTCCCGGTTTCAAATTTATATCACCAATCACCAATCATCAATTTTCAATCGTCAATCTTCAATCCTTACAGCCCTGCCTTTTCTCTAATAACATCCACCATATTAGTTTTTTCCCACGTGAATTCAGGTTCATTCCGGCCAAAGTGCCCATAAGCTGAAGTTTTACGATAGATTGGCCGCAGCAGGTCCAGATATTCAATGATTGCTGCGGGTCTTAAATCAAAAATATCATTGATAATTTCTTTTACCCGATGTTTGGAAATTACACCGGTTCCCATAAGATCTACCATCACGGAAACAGGTTTTGCCACACCGATGGCATAGGCAATTTGCAATTCACATTTTTTTGCAATGCCGGCGGCAACAACATTTTTTGCTATATGTCTGGCCATATATGAAGCGCTGCGATCGACCTTGGAAGGATCTTTCCCTGAAAAACATCCGCCGCCGTGACTCCCCTGGCCTCCGTAAGTATCAACAATGATCTTTCGCCCCGTAACCCCGCAGTCTCCCATGGGGCCGCCAATCACAAACTTGCCTGTGGCATTTATAAAGTATCGGGTGTCACCGTCCGTTAGCTCCTTGGGGACCACCTTTTTTATGACCTCTTCTACGATCGCCTCTCTCAACTCATCGTAAGTAATATGCGGTTTGTGCTGTGCGGCAATAACAACGGTATCAATCCGTTTCGGGTTGCCGTTTTCATATTCGATGGTCACCTGAGTTTTGCCGTCAGGCCTTAAGAAATCAAGGGATCCGTTTTTTCGAACCGTGGCAAGACGCTGGCATAATTTATGGGCATACATAATCGGCATGGGCATCAATTCAGGCGTCTCATCGGTGGCAAACCCAAACATAAGTCCCTGGTCTCCGGCGCCCTGGTCTTTGAAAAGTCCTTCACCGATATTTACCCCCTGAGCGATATCCGGAGATTGGTGATCAATACTTGTAATAACCGAGCAGGTCTGCCAGTCAAACCCCATCTGGGATGAATGGTATCCGATTTCACGAATTGTGTTGCGAATAATCTCAGGCATATCCACATAACAACTGGTTGTAATTTCACCTGCAATAAAAGCAAGGCCGGTGGTTACAAGGGTCTCACAGGCAACCCTGCAGGCTTTATCCTTTTCCATAATTGCGTCGAGAATGGAATCCGATATCGCATCTGCAACCTTGTCCGGATGACCTTCGGTCACCGATTCGGATGTAAAAAAGAATTGTTCATTACCCATAAAGCATCTCCTTATTTAAGTTCCAAAAAGTAAATTATGTGCATTTATTGATTCAGTAACATATTGTCAATCAGCCGGGCTTTCCCGACTTGGACGGCCAGGAGCATTTGCACCGGTCCATTGATAGTTTGGATATCAACAAGTGTTTCCCTATCGCAGATTGCAATATAATCTATTTCGGTTTCAGGACATGATTGTATCAGCTCTGTTGCTGCATCTATAATAGTTGCCGCATCTTGTATCCCACTCTTAATAAGCTCCTTTGCTTTTTGCAATGATTTGTATAGGGAAAGGGCGCTAATCCGCTGTTCGGTGGTAAGATAAGTATTGCGCGAGCTCATGGCAAGCCCGTCCGGCTCCCTAACCGTGGGAGCACCGATTATTTCTATGCCGAAATCGAGATCACGAACCATCTGACGAACGACAATAAGTTGCTGGTAATCCTTCCGGCCGAAAACGGCGACATGCGGTTTAACAGTGTTGAACAGCTTGGCAACAACGGTTGCAACACCTCTGAAGTGTATGGGTCTGGAGGCGCCGCAAAGGTAATTCGGTAGTTTTTCCAGCGTTACATAGGTCTGAAATTCCTTGCCGTAAATTTCCTTTGCATCAGGAGTAAACACTGCGTCTACTCCTTCTTTTTGTAACAGTACCAGATCCCTTTCAAAATTCCTGGGATAAGACTCCAAATCTTCTCCAGGGCCAAACTGTGTGGGGTTTACAAAAATGCTTACTACGATGTCATCTCCATACTTGTGGCCTTTTTTAATCAAAGACAGATGACCTTCATGGAGAAATCCCATTGTAGGGATGAAAACAATAGTTTTAAACTGACGACGCATCCGATCGGAGCGCGCCTGCATCATTTTTGTTGTTGTAATAATTTCGATGGCATATACCTTATTATGTTGTCCGAATTTCCGTTTAGAAGGTAAGAAACTAAAACAACTATAATGAAATGTCAACCTGTACACTCATAACACTTCCTTATATGTTGCATAAGATACTTATATGTATACAATAAAGAGTCAAAAGCAGACCCAAAATTTTGTTTTTCAATAAATGATATTCATTTGTAATTATTAGACAAAAAATTTTTGTCTTATGAATTGTTCGTGCAATCCCGGCAGATACCAAAAAAATCCAACCTGTGGGTCAGGATTTTAAAGCCGGTTTCATCAGCAACTTC
>JAYEFV010000012.1:0-1369 GCA_034658755.1 Thermodesulfobacteriota bacterium
TGATAGATATGAGAAAATCCTTGGCAGTTTTTCGTTCTATGGTTACTGTTTCATTTATAATATAATCGCCGTAAGAGACCTTCTTGACCTCAATAAAAAAGCCTTCATTTTTAAGTAAATCGATAAGCCCGGATGTCTTCTCGCGATAATCCACTGTGATCTTCAAGAAAATGGCCCCATAATAAAATCGATTCATTGCATTCATCGTTTTTATATAACGCGACTGCGTCACTTCAATTATGTTGTGTGCGTAGTCAACCACAAACATATATGGAATGGTTGACTACGCAGATTTCATACTATTATTCCACAACAATCCTGTCTTTGTTATTTTCCCAGATCTTGGGACCGATACCCGGAACATTCATTAGATCTTCTGTTTTTTCGAAAGGTCCATTTTTCTCACGGAATTCTACGATCCTTTCCGCGTATTTTTGGCCTATGCCTTTGAGTTGAATTAGATCTTCTACTGTTGCTTTGTTCAAATTTATCTTTCCCGCGTCTACAGCCCATACAGGCCCAATAAAAACCATAACGATTGCAACTACAATGCACAAGAATACCAACCTTTTTGTTTTTGCCATTTTTTTCTCCTTTTGATTAATGGTTTGTTGTTCCGAACACTACAAGGCTAATGGGAATTCCCGGTCGAGAGAAAGCTCATCCAAGAATCATGCCAGAAAGAACTTAGGAGCTTCGTCCCAATTGGAATAATGGAATGATGGGTGAGCTTGTCCTGAACGAAGTTGAAGGAAAAGAGTTTTTTACAATTAAAATGGTTTATTGCCGCCCTTACCCCCAATATTCCAGCATTCCATTTTTCCATTATGATTTCACAAACAGGTTCCCATTATAAAACTTTTAAACTCAGGAGGTTATAAGATTTCCCGAATTTTAAATTATGTGAGTTAACGGTGAAAACAAAAGTTGGCGGACAGGGCGCTTTATGCCCCTATCGATAAAAGATTTTTTATCTAATGGGGATTGTCAATCTTTTTTAAAATTTTTAAAAAAACTTCTTTTGAAACAGATTGGATAAATGCGAGGAGCAGAAATTCTTTAAATTATTTACAAGCAAGCACTGTAATCTGGGCATTATGCACATTTTTTTGTGCATGCTTTCTCTGAATGCAAACTAGTGTCCACCAAAAAATGGTCTTTTTGCTTGCCCAGTTAAATCCGTATTTAATATTTAACCGGGGCCCAATCTTCCGACTACGCTAAAGCTACGACGGGACAAGCTGCGTTATGTTCAAAAAATAATCCTCGGAATATTAAACATATGCCTGTGGTTATTTTTTTCGCATGCCCCTCCGGGGCGTAGGCCCTACCCTACGGGCTGGCCTCCGGCTCGTAAAGGCACGATCCT
>JAYEFV010000012.1:1469-6165 GCA_034658755.1 Thermodesulfobacteriota bacterium
TGCGTTATGTTCAAAAAATAATCCTCGGAATATTAAACATATGCCTGTGGTTATTTTTTTCGCATGCCCCTCCGGGGCGTAGGCCCTACCCTACGGGCTGGCCTCCGGCTCGTAAAGGCACGATCCTACGCCTCGGAGAGAAGCGGGGCCGGAGGCTTGATCTTGAACAAAAATCTTCAGTTATGGATCGACACGAACTAATCTCTAATAGTTTTTTTCAAATCCGGCAGGGTTTCGGATTTACCCCGGATGACCATGCGACTATCACCATCACGAGCCGTTACATTCTCATAAACGCCGCCATCTCTTTTTACAAGCTTGGTAAAACCGAGGTCGCGCAGTTCGCTGTTTGTTTTAGGTGTGCTGATATTGATTCGAGAAATGAGTTTTCGCACAGGCCCGCCGCAGTTGGGGCATTGCATAAGCGATTTTTCGTGAATCGACTGCTTCACATCAAACACTCTGCCCAGTGAGCATGGTTTTTTTAAGTGCTTATATTCATAAATAGGCATCACAAATCCTTGACGGTTTCGTAAAAAGTCCAACTTCTGCGTTGTGCTGTATTTCGTAATCATTCAACGTACGAAAAGTATGCCTCATGATTACAAAATTTGCACGCCTTGAATTTGAACTTTTTACGAAACCGTCTAAATCAAACTTTTTACAAGTTCATCAATCCTTAGGGCTCGCACAAAAACATCGAAGCTCGCTATCCAGTTATTGCATCAAGCATCGCCCGTGCAAAAACCAGATCTTCTCGGACAGTAATCTTTATATTGTTTTTGCTGCCGTTAATAATCCTAACATCTACCCCCAGTCGTTCCACAAGGGATGCATCGTCAGAACCGGTATATCCATCGCGCCGTGCAGTTTCATGGGCTCTTATGATCAATTCATACTTAAACGCCTGCGGGGTCTGGGCAAGCCAAATATTGTCTCTTGCAAGTGTTTTCTTAATAAAGCCCGATTTGCCGACACACTTAATGGTATCGCCGGCAGGTATGCCAAGGATACATGCACCGAATTTTCTCGTGCCGAGTATACACGACTCCAGTTGTTCAGGTTGAATAAAAGGACGTACGCCGTCATGGACAACCACCGTATCGGTCTTTTTATCTATGGCTTGAAGTCCGTTATATACTGAATTTTGGCGCTGATCACCGCCGGACACAAGATTAAGCCCGTTTTTAAGCTCCAGCAAGGGGAGTATGTTTTTTCGACAATATTCAATATCTTCTTTGGGGATAACAAGAAAGATTTTATCTATCAGATCACATGCATCAAATGCTATTACCGAGTGAGCCAGAATCGGTCGGCCCGCAAGGTCCAGGTACTGCTTGCGGGTCGTATCATTCATCCGGATGCCTTTGCCCGCAGCAACAATAATTGCAGAAACCATAGGAGTATTTTCTTTGGTAAATTTTGTGCTTTTTATAGCGAAAAAATTGTGAACGTTCACGGAATTTTTGAAATCCCAAATTCCAGGCATTAAATTCCAAACAAATCTCAAATTCCAAATACCAATGACCTAAACTATTTCGATTTTTCCAGTTTTTTCCAGTATTGATGAAAATATCTTTTTCAATTCGTTTGCCTTTTTCCAAGATCATAAGGTTTGGAATTTTGAATTTCGGTCATTGTGATTTGCCCGCCCTGTTAAATAAATCGTAGATTTAATGCGAAGCATTATTTAACAGGGTAAATGATTTGGAATTTGTTATTTGGAATTTACACAAACTCAACTACTCCGTGAACGGGAAAATATCTCGCATTCTACTTCAGATATTTCAGTTCCTTGGGAAGCGGAATCCCTTTACCCATTGTATCTTCACCGTAATTGACACCTGCAAGAATTTCAATATCCTTTAATGCCCGGGTATCACCTTCAAAAATAACTTCGGTAATGTTCTCTTTTTGTATCTTGCCCCCTGCCCATTGAATATCTAGTACACTGCTGGCATCAAACCGGTCTTGGTCCACACAGAGTTCCACCTGCCCCCCGTAGTACTGAACGGTTTTAGCCACCAAAAGGCTGGGTCTGCTGTGAAAGCCGAGCTTTACAGGAACACCTACTTTAATGGAAGAACGCTCAATATTTTCATTGAGTATCTCCCGGGCCAGTTCTTTTCCGGTTGTAAGAAAATGGCAGACATAGTAGAATCCGCAATTAATGGTTCGGTCAAGAAGCTCTTCCGGATCAATCATGGCGGATAATCGATCCTGAACTTTTTTGTAAATATTTTTATATCCTGCTTTATGAAGATGCCGCTCATAAAAATGTAACAGCCTTCCGATCATTTGAAGAAGGTGAAATACAACCGAAAAATAACCCCGTAAATCTTTGAGCTTTCTGTTGCCAAACCGGTATCCGCCGTGGATCACATATGTATCAAAAGAAGATTGAAGGTTATGCACAAGCATTTCAAAACGCCTCATATTCACTTCATTGACCTTTTCCGGTACAATCTTCAATATCTCTTCAAAATCATATGGCTCATAAAATTTGAGATGATCAAAAGTTGCAGCTATGCTTAAAAATTCACTTGCAATTTTAACGATATGCTTTTTCTGTTGGTCCTTATCCGTATCATCAATATTATAATCGAGAACCTCGCCGGTTATAATACCGGGGAATTCAGCCATATCATAATTCTCTTCAGGTATTGGGATATTAAGCCGGCGGGCCTCATTAAGAATAACCGGGGCCAATTTCATTATAGTCTTTCTTATAAAGTAAAGTGTAGAAGTGCCTTCCTTTTCAAAAGTCTCAGCATCTGGGAGGCCATAGAAATCGAGACGGTTTAAAATATGTGTCTGCGAGTAACCGCCAAGGCTTAAATGCCTGACCGCAGCCGTAAGCTCCCTGTAAAAAAACCATTCCTTGTTGTTTTTAGCGCCGTGAAAATCGAGGAAGTCTTCTAAAACCTGGGAAGTTGCGATCAGCTCTGAAAAAAGCTTCTTGGTAAAAAGATACCGGGAAGAATTAAAATTTGAAATATAGACGCAAGCTTTCAAATAATCGTGAGAAAATATTCTAACTTTCGCCGCAAAAGAAATATCGCAAACAGTTTTTTGAAATTTCATTGTCTACATCATTTCCTTTTGGGTTTCAGAAATCGTTTCGTCCAGTTTCTTTTTCAGATCGGTGGGTAATCCTTCGATGTCTACATTTAAGAACCCCCGCACGATTGTTGATATTGCTTCTTCTTCATCAAGCCCCCTTGCCATTAGATACTCTATTTCCTGCTGATCGATTTTACCCACAGCAGCTTCGTGAGACATTTCCACACCGGGAACGTATCCGGAAAGCTCCGGAATAGCTTGCATGAGCCCGTCATTTAATATCAAACCATTGCACTCCAGGTGTGCTTTAATACCGGCAACTTTGCCCACAAGTTCACCACGGGCAATGATTGATCCTCCTGATGAAATTCCGCGCGATATTATCTCAGCGCGGGTGTCAGGAGCATTCAACACAATCCGTGATCCCACATCCAGAAAACTTCCCGGTCCTGCCACAAGAATGCTGTTAAACCTGGCGACAGCCCCCTTTCCGTCCAAATGTGTGGTCGGAAACATCTGAAGAGACCCCACGGGTTTTAAGGAAATATAGTTAGAAATGATTTTTCCGCCTTCCTCAACCCGGATTACAGTTCTTGGTCGAACATTGATCTTTCCCCCCCAGTCATGAATCATTGTAAACGTAAGCTTGGCGCCTTTTTTTACATAAAATTCAGAAATTCCTATATGCAGGCCTGATACCAGGTGAGGAGCGGTTGCACACCCGGTTATGATATGTAGCTCCGATCCTTCTTCAGCAACTACGACATTATGAACATTTTGTGAAAATCCTTCTTTTGCAATATATAGACATGATTGGACCGGATCTTTTGTTTTAACACCGGCAAGGGCGTGAATAAAGTAACCTTCGTGTGAATTTTTACTGGCCTGTAGGGTAAATTTGTCGGTATCCGGAGATATGTTTTTCCACATATAATCTGAAAGCCATCCGTGTTTTTCCCGGGCCTGGGATATGCCCATGACTTCGATACCATCCTGCCTGGTTTTGCAGTGTATCACGGATTTGTCTTTTTGAATAAAGGTGCCTATACGAGCATTTTCATCAATATCCACACCAACGTCTAAAAGCTGCTTTGCATCTGTTGCCTCGATTTGTGATAACTTTTCAACATACGCATGATCTTTTGCATCAACGTTGTAGTGTTCGATATTTATATCCAAGACGTTATCTCGTTTGAACATCTGACGCACTCCTCATAGCCGTATTCTCTGATCCACTTTAGAATCTCTCTGGCGTTTCTCGAACAACATAAAATTCCGTTATATAGAACTTGCCCTCTGTCTGCTGTGATATAGTCAAGTATATGCCCGGTGTGGGTAATAACAAGTGCGGATTTTGCATGATCACCGATTACCTTTTTATGAGGTCTCGTCTGGGGACATTTGATTTGCCGGCCCAAAAGTGAATTGATTGTATCGCCGATAATAACAATGCTTTCAAGGTCAACTCCTGACTCGGGCTCATCAAGAAGAACAAGGTCCGGTTGTTGTGCCATAAGCTGAAGCAATTCGGAACGTTTTATTTCTCCCCCCGAAAAATTTCGGTTTACATCTCTGTCAAGAAGATCGCTAAAATTTAACTCTTTTGCCAGTTCATTAACATCCACTGAACGAT
>JAYEFV010000013.1:0-6144 GCA_034658755.1 Thermodesulfobacteriota bacterium
AAATTTCAAATATACACGGAATCAAAGTCTCTGACCTGATCCTGTTCAATAATCTCAATTCCAGGGGTTCTATTTATGTCAACCAGAATTTGCGGTTGCCGGCACCTGATGAAAAGCCTGATCTGCCAAAAGCTGTCGCAAGCATGGGTAAGAAAAAAAAGCGCCCCCAATTAACTCATGTTCCTGCCTTTGGAATCCAGTCTCAGGCAGCACAAGCAACAGGCATGGCATCCAAGCAACCAATTTTCGCACTTGAGGCGAAAATCACTGCTTCTGAGTTATCGGTCAATCCCGTTGTAGTGGCAGGCAACCTTCAGGTTGAACGGATTATAAAAAAAAGAGGCAAACCCGTGGGAATCATTCGGGTCGAAATCGATGAGACCCTGGGACACTATGCGGAATGGCTGGAAATTCCGACAAGGAACATCCGAAAGCTGAATGGATTTCCCTATGGAAGGCCATTACCATTGCATAAGAAAGTCAAAATTCCTCTGAATAAGATCTCAAAGGACCAATTTGAAGAAATACGGTTTGAATACCACAAAAAAATACAGGAAGATTTTTTCAGCTTTTACAAAATTGAGACCGTTCAGACATATCGGGTCAAAAAAGGAGACAATATCTGGACACTTTGCAATGAAGCGGTCGAAATGCCGGTTTGGCTGGTCAAGAAATATAATCCAAAAATAAATTTTGATGATCTAAGATGGTCACAGAATTTAGTAATTCCCGTAGTCAGAAAAATAGCCGCCGGTGAAATGGGTGATGTTACTCCGGCCCTGGCAGTTACGGCGGATACTCTGAATGGCGGTATCGCAGCAGGCGGCGACGCCGCGAAGTCGGATTCGAGGGGTATTATAAACACTTGTCCCCAGCCGTTCACAAACTGTATTGCTTCACTTACGAAAAACATTGCAGTAATCGGCGGCCTTTTGACCGCTTTGTATTATCCCTGGCTTTTTATTGTCCTGATGATAGCTTTCATTTTACTAATAACTTTCTGCTGCCAAAACTTTGGGGGAAGATCAAAAAAGTTAGCGGTGAGAAACCCGGCGATAAAATGCATTGAAGATTAAACTAATGAATAAAAGAAAGATTTCGCAAATCGTTTTAAAAAAATCCTCGATAATTTTCTTGACATTTAACCTCCCACAGCCATAAAGAACCACAGAAATTCAGGGCTACTGACCTAGCGTAAATTCAGATTCAACATATTTTAATGAAGAATCCACAGCTTGAGGGCATATAAAAGATGAACGTCGAACATCGAACATCGAACGTTGAACATCGAATAATGTATTCTACCATTTATAATAAAGACAAAGCGAAGCGCCTTCCACATTCGACGTTCGACGTTGAACGTTCGATGTTCGATGTTCAAATTGTTGCGTCTGAAATTACGACTAAACCTTCATATCACGTTGAAATTACGTATACAGGTCAGGAGTTCTGAAATTAGGGGCTTCGCCCCAATAATTCCATTATTTTTACCCCATGAAACTTTTTCTATTTCACGGGGGGCCATATATGAGGCAAAAAGATTATTTATGAAAAAGTTTTTCTACCCGTCAAGCATTGCCGTTTTTGGTGTAGCAGACAGCCCAATGAACCTGGCGAAAAATATTGTTTCCAACTCCTGTGAGATGGGATTTAAAGGAGACATTTTCCCTGTGGGAAGAAACCGTGGCTCGGTTAATGGTATAAAAATCATTACAGAAACGGATGCTTTACCCGCCGGTATTGAACTGGCGGTGATTCTGGTTCCGGCGGCCTATGTGGCCGAAACATTGGATATTTGCGGCCGTAAGGGAATTTCACATGCAATTATTTCCACCGCAGGTTTTCGGGAATATTCCGGAAAAGGGAACCGATTTGAGAAAGATGTGCTTGCCGTAGTCAAGTATCACGGAATTCGATTGATCGGTCCGAACTGTATCGGCGTGATTTGCACGAATTCGGGCCTATGCACTCCCTTTAATCCTCTGCGGCCCAAACGGTTTAAAAAGGGGCGTATCAGCCTGGTAACCCAGAGCGGCGGCTTAACCATCCAGGCCTCTCATTTATACTCCGAGGAACATGTGGGATTTTCCAAGGTAATCAGCATCGGAAACAAACTGGATCTTAATGAAATCGATTACCTAAAATATCTCATAGGTGATGAAGATACCGAACAGATACATTTGCACCTGGAAAGTATTGAGGATGGCCGCAAATTGATCAATGTGGCCAGGAATGCCGGCAAGCCGATTGTTTTTTTCAAATCCAATGTCAGCGTAACATCCGCCGAAATCGCCAAATCTCATACCGCGGCACTTTTGAATGACGACCGAATTGTAACGGGAGCCTTTCGACAGGCAGGTATCGTCCGCGTAAAAAGCATCCAGGATATGACAGTCTGCGCAAAATCTTTGCAGCTTCCCCCGCTTTTTGGTAACCGGTTGGCGGTAATTTCTTTATCCGGAGGGTTTTCCGTAATTCTCGGAGATGCATGCGAAGAATACGGCTTTGAATGCCCGTCGCTGCCCCGTGAACTTCTGGATAAAATCGAAAGCTTTCGCCGGGGCGGTGTGATCCGTATGGCGAACCCCATGGACTTCGGCGATGTGCATAGTATTGAGGGATTAGCTTTTGCGGTAGAACACTGCTTAAAACTGGATCATATCGATGGAATGGTATTAGCGATGTTCTATGACCCGGAAATTGCCAAGTTGTTTGGCCAGGGAAAAGACAGCATCCAGCAGATACTGGATTTTTTAGATGTGACCATGAACGCTTATAACAAGCCCATAGCGTTGAGCTTTCTCTCTGAACGCCAGTACATTGAAGCATACAAAAAAATCTGTCCGTTTCCTGTTTTTAATGATCCGGTGGAAAGTGTTCAGGCATTGAGAAAAAATCGGAATTACTGGAAAGCAAGATAGGAAATCGTCACCCATGAAATCTCCAAAGAAGATTTTAGAAACCGTAATGAGCCAAAAAAGGACCCTGCTTTCAGAATATGAGTCCAAACAGATCCTTTCCGCATATCAAATTCCGGTTACCAGAGAATTTTTAGTAAATACGGAAAGCGAGTTGATCCATGCCGCAAATGAAATAGGGTATCCTCTGGTTTTAAAAGGCTCCTCAGAGGATATTATGCATAAAACAGAACAGAATCTGGTCCGTGTGGATATCAGAAATGACCATGAAGCTAAAATTGCGTTTAAAGACATTACGTCGGTTTTAAATGGAGCCGACACCGCCGTATTGGTCCAGGAGCTGGTTAAAGGACAGCGGGAACTTGTGATCGGCATGATCCGCGATCGTCAGTTCGGAGCTTCGGTAATGTTCGGCCTTGGCGGAATATTCACGGAAATCCTTGAGGATGTTGCCTTTCGCATAGCTCCGCTGGATAAAAGAGATGCTCTGGATATGATGGAAGAAATTCGGGGCCGAAGGATTTTGGAGAATATTCGCGGAATGGAAGCGGCGGATTTGGACCAGTTGGGTGAAATTCTCATTCAGGTGGGAAAGATCGGAATAGAGAACGACATCATTAAGGAGATCGATATTAATCCGGTAATAATTTCAGAGGGTAAAGGTATTGCCGCAGACGCCATGATTGTTCTGGAACCTGCGCTTGTCAAAAAGTAAAAAACTTGCCACTTATGCAATCCCTGTGACAGACCAAAACAATGATTTAATCACAATTTTTCCGGTAACAGTTTATAGAAAGAAAGATATAAGCGATAGGTGTGATTTTTACCGGAAATCCCGCATCATACGCGGCAGCTTCCATTAAACCTGTTTTATGACGGTATAGAACATCAGCCAGCCGTTCGATTTCTTCAAGCCGCGCTTTGAATATATCGATTTAAGTCATATTTATTCTCTTTAGTCTTTTAGTTGTAATTTTTGTGTATTTTTTTCCTGCCTTTGCGTGACCGCACCTATACAGGACAAAACTTTTTGCTCTCGCCACCAAGACACTAAGACACTAAGAAAAAATAACAAAACAAAATTATTTGTGTTTTTGTGGCAAAACTTTTTCAATTCTGCCACTAAAACACCAAGGCACGAAGAAAGAATAATAAATATATCCTTTGCGTCTTAGTGCCTTTGTGGCAAATATTTTTTTAGTTCTCTCCAAGCCGTAGGCTTACGAGCCGGAGGCCGGCTCTTCCGGGTTAGATATCAAGAAAAATATCAAAAATAGAACCTATGATTCCACCATTGCCTTCAACCTTCGGTTTTCAAATTTTAGGTCTTGTTGATGATTTTTTTCTTGACATTTATTTTTTTCTTATTATGTTTTGTACTATAAAACGAAAAACGTTCAATTGAGCATCGGAAAGGATAAAACTATGAAACAGGAAAAGCTGGAATCCATCTTAACAACCGCAAGGAAGATGTTTGCCCGGTACGGTCTCAGAAAAACAAGTATTGACGAGGTTGCCCGGATGGCAAGAGTGGCTAAAGGCACCATCTATAACTACTTCGGAAGCAAAGACCAGGTTTATCTGGAAGTCCTTCGCCGGGAAGCAGATGAAATTGTGGAAAGGGTTTCTTCATCAGTAGCTCAAGAGGTATCGCCCGACGATAAGCTTACCGCCTTTGCCCGTGCCAAGTTTCGGTATATGCGCCATGCAATAAATATCCTTAATCTGGATCGGGAAGGGATAGAAAAACTTTTACCCGACGCCGAAAGCATTCGAAGCGAATTTTTTGAACGAGAGGTCAATATCATCGACTCTATTTTAAGAGAAGGGATGGAAAAAGGTGTTTTTCAGCTTAAGGAGACCCTCATTGCCGCCAGAGCCATCGGCTATGCACTAAGGGGATTTGAGCTTAACTGGCTGGTTCAAGAGGGCGAGGAGCGCATTGAGCATTATCTTACTGAATTGTTTAACATTATTTTTTACGGGCTGACATCCGAAAAAAGGTGTTAAGAGGAGAATTATGGAAAAAAGCGGGTAATTTTATACACAAGTAGTTTCTAACCAACAACATAAATTTAAGGAGGTATGAATCATGTCAGAAAATCAGATGAAAGATCACATTAAAGATGAATTGAAAAGGGCGAAAGAGGCCGGGCAGGTTACTTCGGAAAAAGTATATGAAACTGTCAAGGCAGCGGTAGCAGATGCCGTAGCTGAAAGCAAAGGGGGTATTGAGGAACTTCGCCCTATTGTGAAAGATGCTGTCTCTGCTGCTATTGAGGGTTTGAAGGATGTCGGCGTGGATGTAAAAGATAAAGTAGAAGGGGCCGTAGAAGGCGCAATTGACGGTGCTCGCAGCAGGGGTGATGAAGCGGTTGAGGCCGCCCGGGAAGAACTTCGCAAACTCGAAACACGTTTGGAAGATGAAAGGATCAGGTTGGCCCATAGTCTCAAGGAAGGCCTGGAAGGGGCAAGAGAGGCGGTGGCTTCATTGCCTGAAGAAATTCAAGAACAGGTGGAATCTGCTGTGTCCGACATTAAACTGAAAAGTACAGAACTATTGGGTTTAACAAAACAGACTGTTAAAGAAGCAGTAAAACATGCTATTGAATCCGGAAAAGATGTAAAAGAAACCGTCGTTCAGATTACAAGCCATGCCACGGAAAGGGCGCTTAAAGAGGGCCGGTTCACCGCTGACAGGGTCAAGAAAATTGCCGACAAGGTCATGTCCGGCGCAGTGGAAGCCGCAGAGGAAGCGGGTAAAGAGGTCAAGGACGTTGCCCTGGGAGCTTTTAAAGGGGCTCAGGAAGGAATCGCATCGGCAATTGAATCTGTTGGGGATAAGACAAAGGCATTTGTCCATGAGGACCTCGCAGAGACAAAGGAAGATCTGGAGGCAATAGAAGATCTTTTTATAGAGACTGCCCGCAAAGTGGCAAGACGTTCCGGAGAAGTGGCAAAGGATGTATTAAATGATCTGGCTGATCAAACAAAAAAAACGAGTTCTGTCTTGAAAGAAAAAGCTATACATGCTGCGGAAGCAACTGCCAAAAGATTGAAGGAGACTAGTAAAGATGCGGCAAAAGCGACTGCAAAAGCTGCAAGCAAAGCAGCCCATGTCATGGCTAAAGAGACCAAAGAACTCGGGAAAAGGTCTGTGGATGTGGCCAGGGGGGCCATTACGGGTATGTGGAAAGGGGCAAAGCATGCTTTAAAGAAAGACAAG
>JAYEFV010000014.1:0-21076 GCA_034658755.1 Thermodesulfobacteriota bacterium
CGACCAGTGTGCCGCATTCATCGCTTCTGATATAAAAAATGCCATCCACGAGGGAGTCGAACATGAGGATATTGTGGCCGGACTGGTCTATTCCATCTGTATGAACTACTCAAACCGGGTCAAAGGAAACCGGCCGGTAGGAAAGAAGGTTTTCATGCAAGGGGGGGTCTGTTACAACCAGGCCATCCCGCTGGCCATGGCATCCCTTGTAGGCAAACCCATCATCGTTCCTCCGGAGCCCGGCCTGATGGGCGCTTTTGGGGTGGCCCTTGAGGTAAAAAAGCGAATTGAAACGGGGTTGATACAAAAAAACCGCTTCGATCTTAAGGTTCTTTCAGATAGAGAGGTCACATACGGCAAATCCTTTACCTGCAAAGGCGGCAAAGAAAAGTGCGACCGGCGGTGTGAAATTGCCATGATAGAACTTGAGGGAACCAAATATCCCTTCGGCGGCGCCTGTAACCGGTACTACAATTTACGGCACAATATAACATACAATGTTCAACACCTGGATCTGATTCGGGTCCGGCAGCACCTTGTCTTCGAAAAGTACGGCGCAGCTTTTGCCCAGGAATCCGATCATAAATCACCGAAAGGTAACATAAAGAAATTTCGAGGGAAAATAGGTATTAACCGGAGTTTTTTGGTGAACACGTACTATCCGCTTTATTCAACATTTTTCACCGAACTGGGATTTGAACCGGTTCTACCTAACACTTACACTCAAGAAGGAATTGACCAAAAAAACGCCGCTTTTTGTTATCCGGCAGAACTTTCGCACGGTTTTTTTCACACGATTCTTGAAATGGAAAATCCTCCGGAATACATTTTTTTGCCCCATTTTAAAGCGCTTCCTGTTTCAGATGGGAACTCCAGTTCCCAGGTATGTCCTTTTGTGCAGGGGGAAACTTTCTATCTTAGCGCCACATTTCGCCAAAAGCTCAACCAATTAAAAGCAAAAGGAACAAAAGTCCTTACCCCGCTTTTGGACCTGACAAAAGGGTTGGAGACGGCCCGGGAACCTCTAATTAAAACCGCCGTTCAAATGGGATTAAGACGCAAAATGGCTTCTGCGGCTTTTGGAACCGCATTGAAACGGCAGACGGAATGTATGGCTGAGATGAAACAAATTGGGGAAAAGGCTCTAAAAGAACTGGAAGCCGATCCAAATAAGACAGCAGTTGTAATTTTCGCCCGGCCATACAACGGATTTGTTGAAGAAACCCACATGGGTATTCCTCATAAACTAGCATCCAGAGGCATCCTGGTTATACCGTTCGATTTTCTCCTGTTTCGTAATGAAAAATCAAAGCGCCATATGTACTGGGGAATGGGTCAGCGTATCCTTCAGGCCGCCCGGATAGTTAAGCGACATCCCCAACTTTTCGGCACTTTTATAACCAACTTTTCCTGCGGCCCGGATTCGTTTATTATCGGATATTTCAGAGATATCATGGGACGCAAACCTTCCCTGACTCTTGAGCTGGACAGCCATACGGCCGACGCCGGTCTTGAAACCAGAGTTGAAGCTTTCTTAGATATTGTCGTCGCTTACCGGCAGTTGCTGGCAGAAAAGAAATTTTTCCATAAAAAACGGAATTTCAATTTAGCCCGTACAGTTTTGGATAAAGGTATTCCTAAAGTAATTACCTCCTCCGGTGAAACGTTGCCGATGACCGACCCACGGGTTACAGTGCTGGTACCGTCTATGGGTAAAATTGCATCGGAATCACTGGCCGCAGTATTGCGAGGAGTCGGTTTTAATGCCAAAGCTCATCCACCGGCGGATGAAACGGTGCTGAAATTGGGGCGTGCCAATACATCCTGCAAGGAGTGTTTGCCGTTAATACTCACAACAGGAACGCTGATTAACTTTATTCAAAAAGAACAGCAAAACTCCAATATTGTGGTCTATTTTATGCCTACCGGATCGGGACCCTGCCGATTCGGACAGTACTATATTTTTATGGAAGACCTGATAAGAAGGCTCGGGATACCTGATGTGGCTCTTTTTTCCCTGACGTCTGAAAATTCTTATACAGGAATGGGGAATAACTTCCAGCTAAAAGTATGGTGGGGTATTATTGTGTCCGATGCCATGGAAGACATCAGATCAATGATACTGGCCAATGCCACAGATGTCGGAGCTGCAATAAACATATTCGATCAAGAGTGGGAGTTAATAATTAGCCAATTTGAAAAAGGAGATTTTGCTCCACTGGAAAAACAGCTTGACTCTACCTCACGGCATCTCAAGCGGATTCACATGAAGCGTCCCATAGAAGAAGTGCCCACTATCGCCCTTGTTGGCGAGATATTTGTGCGACGGGATGGATTGTCCCGCCAGTATTTAACAGAGCGTCTCGCAGAAAAAGGGTTTGCCACCACCTGTTCTCCCATTGCCGAGTGGATATTATATACCGACTTTTTGGTGGACAAAGGTCTTGTCGATTATAACATGTCAACAATGGAAAAGCTGGAATTTATGCTGAAGAAAAGAACCATGGCCCGTTATAAAAAACGTATTAAGGGCATGCTGTCCCGTTCGGGCTTCATTCACAAAGAGCCTCTCAAAATTAAATCTGTTATTAACAACGCTGCACCTTATATATCGCCAAGGCTGGCCGGTGAAGCCATTCTGACAGTGGGAAGTTCAATTACCGAAATAGTATCGGATGCTTGTGGTGTGATCGCCATTGGTCCGTTCGGTTGCATGCCCAACCGTTTGTCAGAGGCTCTTCTTACCGAAACTATGAACAGTAAAGACAAACTGGCAACAGACCCGAAAAATAAACGGCTTAGGACCATTCTTGAAGGCGTGGAAGACCTCCCCTTTCTTGCAATTGAAAGTGACGGGTCTCCTTTTCCTCAGGTAATAAATGCGCAATTGGAAGCCTTTTGCTTACGAGCAGATCGGTTACACGACATCATGATAAAAGCAGATAACTAATTGGAAGGAGCTTTGGTTTATAATTTTCTTGACAATACAATCTTAAATGCATAATTTTGTATGTTCGGAAATTTGTGTTATTATCGATACAATATTGTTAAATTTATAACTTGCATCCTCTACAATTAAATTTTAAGTGCCGGGAAAGAAAAAAACCGGTAAGTAAGGAGGGTTCAATACCATGAACGAATTGCTGGCTCCTGGCGGAAGTCTTGCAATGGTGAATGCCGTTTTTGGCAGCGGCGCCAATGCCGTATATGTGGGAGCAAAAGGTTTCAGCCGCAGAAAATGCGTTTGGGAACTGGAAGACAGTGAGATTAAGGATGCGGTGCGAATTGGAAACGACCATGGGGGTAAGGTTCGGGTTGCAATTAACGCGGAAGTACAGGAAAAACATTTTATCCGTGTATTGAGTAAAGTCGCCAAATGGGCACAATATGGCGTAGAAGGGGTTATTGCCAAAACCCCCGAACTCATGCGGCTTATTAAACGCAACTATCCGGATTTGGTCATCCACGCCAGCGTGGGCTGTAATATCCAGACCAGGGAACAGATGGAATATTATCGTGATGCCGGCGCCACCCAGATTGTTGCCAGTACCGAAATCGACACCGTGGAAAAATTGAGCAAGTTTAAAAAAACGGCTGATGAAGTCGGCGTTTTGACGGAAATACTGATTCATGGCAACCGATGCATCGGTGGTGTGGGCAATTGTCTGTTTCATGAATTCACCAGAGATTCATATATAAAAAAAGTCATCCACGATGAGAATGGCAATGAAATCGTTGAATATGAGGGTTGGCCGGACAGAAGCGGCAGTTGCTTTCGTTTCTGTTTATTAACAGAGGCACAACGTGAAAAACTAATGCGGCGCAAGAAAAAGAGCGTTGAGGAAATCGCCAGCATAAATGAAAGAATCCGCCGCAGGCCGAATGTTGCCTTTGCCATCAGGGGTAAAGATCTGAAACAATATGTTGATCTGGGTTTGCAGACCCTTAAAGTACAGGGTCGCGAATATCCTATCCGCTTGATTTCAGAGATGATACATGCATATCGCCTTCTCATGGACGGATATGTGAAGGGAAAAAATTCCGATGATCCGGAAATGTCGGATGCAAATGAGAATATTCGTCATCTGGCACAGGATCGGGACCGGGCCCGCATGGAAAAAACCCTTGAACTTCATCAGCAAATCAAAGGAATTTAGGCGCAGAACATGACCAAAGTATACGTTGTTCGCCATGGCCAGACCGCCTGGAATCTGGAAGAAGTATTTAGAGGACGCATGAACATTCCTCTGGATGACACCGGGAAAAAAGAGGTGCATCTGGCCGGTGAGGCTTTAAAAGATGAAACCATTCACGCCATTTACAGCAGCCCCCTCTCCCGCTCTATGGAAACAGCTGAAAATATAGCCAAATTTCAGAACATCGAAGTCACCCCTCTTGAAGCCATTATCGATATCAGTTACGGCGATTGGGAAGGAGTAAGCCTTGACCAGGTACGAAAAAAATATCCGGATCTTTATGATCTCTGGTTGAAGGAGCCCCACAAGGTAACTTTCCCCAACGGAGAGAGCCTGGAACAGGTACGTGTGCGCACACGGAATGCCATTGATGACTTGCTTGAAAAACATAAAAATGAAAATATCGCCTTAGTGGCTCACCGGGCGCCTAACAAGGTGATCTGTTGCAGCCTTTTGGGGATCGAAAACAGTAATTTTTGGCGGATTCAACAGGATACCGCCAGCACCAACCTTTTCACTTATAAAGACGATCAATGGATCATTTCGTATCTTAATGATACCTCTTATCTAAAAGTTTTGGGGAAACCCGCCCTTTCTGATTTTTAATAGGAAAAATTTATGAAAAAAACCGGCGTGTTTTACCATCCCAGCTTCAGCCGCAGGAGCTATCTCACCCGGGGAGCACGGTTGGAAGATTTCCCAGGAGCCATTGATCACCTTCTCGCGCGTGATAATGTTATCCTCTATGAATCACCTCCCATAGAAGAGAAGTGGATACTGAAAGTGCACACTCCGGAACTTATCCGGGGTGTGGAGGCAGACCATCTCTGCTCAACAGCCTGGCGTTCGGTGGGCGGCGTGGTTCTGGCCGGGGAAAAGGTCTGCACCGGGGAAATTGACAATGCCTTTGCCCTTATCGGTGCTGGCGGACATCATTCGGGGAGAGACTATTTCGGAGGTTATTGCTGCTTTAACGACGTGGTCATAACCATCACTTATCTACGCGAAATTCATAATATCCAACGGTTTGCAATTATGGACACGGATGCCCACCATGGAGACGGCACCCGGGATCTGCTCAAAAACGATCCTGATGTTCTCCACGTCTGTTGCTGCGGTATGGAGTACGAGTCACCGGACGGCACCAAAGTTGACATCCGCGCGCCGGGAAGCCCTTGGGGATTCTGGGGCAGGGGCGACACCGTCAACAATGTTGACCAACAATATGCCGACAACGTAAAGACCGAGTTCTATCCACGGGTTAAAGATTTTAAGCCCGACCTGATCTTCTGGTATTTCGGGTTTGATACCCACCGGGGAGATTACGGCAGCCTGGGGTTGAGCGGCCGCTGCTATCAGGAGATTGCCCACTTTATGAAAAAAACCGCCGAACAAGTATCCGAGGGCCGCCTGGAAGTGGTTTTAGGCGGCGGCTCCCGAACCGATATAGCCACCAATGTTATCCCACCAATAATTGAAATTCTGGCAGAAGCCTAAGAAAACGAGCAAAAGGGGACGTTTTTCAACGGCCTCGGAGTTTACCCACGGCAATAAGATACAAAACCGTCTCTTCCTCACCGTCAACTCCCAACAATTCATTGACATCAACATCATAAAAAGCGCCGATGGGGCAGGAGCCAAGGCCTATGGCTGTCGAAGCCAACTGAACATTCTGGCAGACATGGCCCAGATCCATGGGAATGTAACGCATTGCACGGTCACGGTACTTAACCATACACCGGAGCATCATTGCGGTCCAGATAATAACCACCGCTGCCCGTCGCACCACGGGCTGACCCAGACTGGCAGCGGTAAGTGCGTTATTGAAGTCGCCCTCCTGCAAACGTTCCAGAGCAAAATCAGCCACGTTAAAATGGTAAATTCCTTGGGGAGCGTCTTTAACTTTGTCCATATAAACATAGGTTTCAAATGGATAGAGGGCTCCGGCAGAAGGAGCGGTGCGTAAAAGATATATCCCGGCCCGCGCGGTCACGCCCTGGGCCGCCCACATTATTTTGGACAATTCCTCGAGGCTTAACGGATCGGGAGTGGTATTGCGTTCGGAGCGACGTTTGGCCAGGCATTGCCAGAGGTTGGCCGGACGGCTCAGGTCAGGCTCCGGCAATTGCAAGCGCTCCGCTTCCGGGTAATCCTTGAAGTCCGGGGCTGGCGGAATAGAACCCAGATTATCCCTCATGGGTCGATCCCGGTAATACTTGGTACCCTGCACATAACCAAAGGCAAGACCCTGTTTATAAAGTGTCATTTCTTGCTCCTTTCATTTTCAATGCAAGAATTCTTACACGGCCATCTGGTGGAATATTTAAACCTAAAATCTGCATTAACTTTTTTCGAAAGAGCTAAAATTGCTATCAATACAACATGTTATCGAAATATTGTTGTTAATATCCACACCGATAACAGGCAAACTAAAAGGATAAAATCCATATTATATTTCGAATAAAGTTAACCCTTCGGGAGCCTCGTCTCGACCGGATCTACTGCGTTATCAATCGATTGCAGTATTACAATACGGCGGCACGATTGATGCCTTGTATATCCGGCCGATACGAGGCTTGCAGAATTTAGGTTACAGTCTAAAAAGATTTGCAATTTTGTGTCAATATTTTTAATATAAAAAATAATGGAAGACTTTAAAAATAGAGCTTTGGGGTTCGCTTCAACGGCACTTGATTGGACGGACCGGGCTATCTTGAAATTTACGTCACATGAGTCTCTACCCAAACCTATAGAGTGTAAACCCGGCTGCCACTACTGCTGTTTTAACCAGCCGGTTGTGACGCCTCCGGAGGCCCTTCTTATCGGATATCATGTAGAGCGGACCTTCACGAATCACGAAAAACAAGCGCTAATTCACAGGATCAAAAATGTTATTGAGGTAACAAACGGTAAGACTCCGGATGAAATAGCGATAATCAGGTATGAATTGCCCTGCATCTTTTTAAAAGACGGGATGTGTATGGTTTATAAAGTCAGGCCTGCGGTATGTCGAACCTGCACTTCGATAGATGCAGAGCACTGTAAAATCGTGTTTGAGTCCGGAGATCATATGGCCAGACTCAGATGTTATCACCATATCCGTGATATCTTTCAAAGGGTTCAGAAAGACCTGGTGAATAAATGCCTGAAAATGGGATGCCAGTCTGATCTTTTGTTTATGGCAGAGGCCGTAAGAGATTATTTTAAGAGCACAAACCCCATTGAAGCGTGGTTACAGGGAAAAAGAATTTTTGACGGTCTCGTAAAAAGTCCAGCTTCTGCGTTGTGCTGCATTTCGCAATCATTCAACGTACGATAAGTACGCCTCATGATTACAAAATTTGCACGCCTTGAATTTGAACTTTTTACGAAACCGTCTCAATCGGACTTTTTACGAGTTCATCAATTTTTGCCTGCTATTCCTTTTTTTCAAGTTGATCCTTGAATCTTTCAGCAAACTCCGTTCTGAAAACCTCTATATCCATGGCCTCATCGTACTTGCCCAAAGAATAGAGGGCCATACCTTTGTATATATGCGTCTCCTTAATATCCGGGTTGATTTTTAAAACATCATCAAAGTATTGCAGGCTTTCTTCATATTGTTGCATCCCCAGCAAGGCATGACCCTTTCCCAATAGCGCATGGGGATTGTTGGTTTCCCTTGCCAGAATTTTATCAAGAAGCTCGATGGACTCTTGGCTCCGCCCCATATCGGTCAAACAGTAAGCCTTAAGCTGAAGCGCTATTAAGTCTTCAGTATCGCCGGCAAGTTTCTTATCACAACAATAGACCGCTTCTTCCAAAAGCCCCTTTTGAACAAGATGCGGCGCCACATCCATCCATGAAATATTACCCTCGATTTCAAGGATTTTTGCTATTACGCCTTCGTAAGCCACCTCCATGACCCTTCGCCCCGCAGAAACCACGGGTACGCCATGGCCGGGCAGGATATTTTCAATGTCTCTTTTGAGTAGTTCCTTGACGCTAAACAGGTAGTGGTCCAGCCTGCCGCCGGCACTATCATCAACATCTGCCATGCCATAAGGTAATATGGTATCCCCGGTAAAGGCGGTTTTTGTTGGAGCATTATAAAGAGATATGCCGTCCATGGTATGGCCGGGTGTAGGAATCACTTCCCATTCAGAGCCGCCAAGGTCGAGAGTTTCTCCTCCCTTAACTAGGGTGAAGGGAAAACCTGTTTCTTCTATCATCTGTTTGAACATGTCAGGACCCTTTTCATGGATTATAATCTCTATGTCTTTGTTTTCCATAATCGTGGGATAATTTAACAGTTCGAAGATACCCATGGCATGGTCACGGTGACCGTGGGTGAGAACGATTTTCTTAATGTCTCCTGGTTCATAATCAAGGTTGAAAAGCGCCATAAATGAAGTGTAATCATTTCCGGGATCCACGATGGTCAGATAATCCCCTTTAAGCACGTATATGTTAGAGGAATAATCATATCCTAACATAAAGACCATATTTTCAAAGATCGGATCTGTTTTTTGTGACGGTTCTGCTTTATTAAAAATTTCGGCAATTGTGACCCAGCCCGGATGTTTTGGCTGGTCTCCTACGGAGGTGTACTGCTGCTCTAATTCCTTGATTGCTTCTTCCATTTCTTCTTCTTTGTTTTGTTTTGTTTGTTCGGTCATTTCCGCTTTCCTTTGTGATTGTTTAGATGTTAACCGCTTATTCGTGCCTGAACGAAAAGTGTGTTTTACGACAAAAAAACTTTTTTTTCGCCACAAAGGCACCAAGACACCAAAAAATATAATAAAAATTGCTTTGTGTCTATGTGACTTTGTGGCAAATAATTGATAGATAGGTCTTATTTAGAATGGATTAATAGATACAAAAACAAAAAAAATCAAGATTATTTACAAAAAAATCCCCCTTTCCGGGTTTTACCGAAAAGGGGGATGGTATATTATTATTCTTCCCCCAACCTCTGACAGCAGAGGCGCGGGGGAAGTGCTAATTTTGATTATTACAAGACCGGAGGAATGAAATCAATAGTAAAATCAAGATCCATCATTTCCTCGGGCCACATCTTTACGCTCGTCACATCTTCGCCGGGCCAGACTTCCTGATCATTGATTTTATTAACAATCAACTCCAGGAAGTGAAATTCTGTGAGCTCATACGCGACGATAACCTTAGGCGGCAGCAAAACCGCAAGGCCGGATTCCTTGGACAGGTCCCACTCAAAGTCCTCATTGGGCTCGTGGGTCATTTTCCCAGTTTGGCCAGCATAAACCTTGAGCAGCTTGCCGGAAATCTTGTCATTCGGTTTTACGTTATATTTCTCATAGATCTCGTCTGATATGTGCCACCACAGACCTCTAAACCCGGTCACGACGTATCCCTTGACGAGCATGGGGTCAAACCCGCAAACACCCACGCGACATAGTTCAGGCATACTCTTCCCTCCTTTTGGTTTAATCTAAACATAAGCCAAAGTATTAATAAAAGCTCATGCCCAGATCCCTTTTTTGGGTTGTTTGGCATCAGCTTCCTTAATCTTAATAAGGTCGCTAAGCTCATTTAACTGGTTATAGCAAGATTCCATGAACTCGTGATGCTCGGACAAGCTTAGGTGGCTGCTTTCATACAACCGCCGGACCAAAGGGGAAACATACACCGAAATCTCTTCCGAGAATTCTTCAATCAGGTAATCGTTTCCCCCGTCCGAAGTTGCCCATCCCAGATAGCTCTTTTGCCATCTTAGCACCATCGCTTTGATGGTATCGAGTTCTTTTCTTACATTTTCCTTCATGCTACTACTTCTTCTTTGACTCGAAGGCATAGCATTTTTTGACCACGTTGAAATCCGCTACGCACCAGTAGTGGGGAAAGTGGATCTTCTTGCACCAGCCGATAATGTCTGCCGGAGGAAAAACCGAGTCCTCGATTACTGGCTTAAGATGTACACAGTCCCAGCATATATGGTCAGACTCTTTCGCCGGCTTCAGGCATTTGTCCAGAAATTCTTGAGGTGTTAACTCTGCCATATGACACTCCTTTCTTTAATTATAACTCAAGTTACCACTCGGTAACTTCGCCATTTTTTATCTTCTGCTGATACTCTTCATATACATCCGGAGAAAGCCTCTTAAGATCCCAGTGGAACGGATAGCTTCCAGCTATGCCGCCGTCCGGAGCCTGGGGACGCCATCCTCTTACCGGTCTGCCACGTATGCTGAACTTCACCATGTCGGGCACGCCCAGGTAGATATGTCTGGGCAGGCACTCAAAAGGCCTGGTTCTGCCTTCGATACCCGCTCCATAGAATCTGTAACCCTCCAGGGGCTTGTCCGCATAAAGCGGGCTGGTGTCAGGCTTTTCGCCGGGTCTGTCCTCCGGACCCTTGTACATGTGGCCCTGGATCATGTGGATGTAGTAGACCGCTCCACATTCGGCACAGTTGATGGTGCCTTCCCAGTTCCAGAAGCAGTAAGGATCCAGATAATTAATGGTGTTACAGGGTTTTCCCTCAAAATCTTTTTTACACCAGATTATATCACACACAGTTCACACCTCCTTTTATAGCCAGGCCTTTTCATACCACTCTTCGATAGTACTCGTCGGGTAGCCGAGCAGTTCATGGTAGATCTTGACGTTGTCAGCACCCACCGGCCGCCAGATCCAGAAGAGTCGCCTGGGAGTCTTGGACAGCAATCCTGATGCGTAAGTGCCGTGCTGCAGTATATCGCCGAAGATGGGGTCATCCATCCAGCGGACCGTGCCTCGTGTCCTCCAGTGCTCGTTTTCGTAGTACTCCCTGTCGTTGCACACCGGTTCGGCCAGCAGACCTGCGTCCTGGCAGATCTTTACGACTTCGCCCCTGGATTTATCTTCGGCCCATTTTTCCAGAGCCGCGTAGATCTCGATCTGAGACTCAGCCTTGACCCTCTCATCCTTGGACTTATACTTGCCAAGCAGGTCTTTCATGCCGGTGATGGCGCACAGCTCTGCGAAGTCCTCATCCTGGAACGCGGAGATCATCGCATACCTGGCTTCAAGCCGGTCCTGCGGGTTCTCTGCATCCGGGTAGTCGGACTTGCCGCACAGAATGATGCCGTGGGCGCAGAGCTGGGTGTCCCAGTTGCCCCAGCGCTGGCGGACAATGCCGAACCTGCCGTAAAGCGGCGCAGCATAACCCAGGCACCGGGTTGCAGCCTGGACCTGGGAGAACTCGATCATGGTTCCCAGACCGGTCTTGCGGCGCCAGTGAATGGCCGCCAGAATCCCGAAGGTGATCTGGGTGCCGGAGTACCAGTCAATGCACCAGTTGGAGTGCTTGGTGGCATGGCCACCCATATACTCGTGCATACCGGTTACCGAAGCTAATCCGGCGTGAGCCTGCCCCAGAATGTCGTAAGAACCTCCGAAACATTTGGGCCCGTAGCCGAAGCCGCCGCCCCACACATAGATAAACCTGGGGTTCATCTCCTGGAGGAAGCGAAATGATTGATTCCACCGGTCAAAGGTACCCGGCCGGTAGCACTCGGTGAGCCCATCGGACATCTTGACCAGCGAGTAGAAAGCCTCCTTCATCTCGGGCAGATGGTAGTCCATGGTGATGTGGTACTCATTGGGGTTTGCGTTCAAATATCCCATACCGGTACCGGTCATGGGCCTGGAGTCATGCAACGGATAGAGATACGTCTCGTTGAACGGCGCACAGTGCCGCATGGGGTCGCCCATCCTCGGCATCTCAACTTTGATGACTTCAGCTCCCAATTCTGCCAGGTTGGAAACAGAATGGGGTGTAAAAATATACATGGTGGTACTCATCCACCTGATACCCTTCAGAGACTGAGGCTTTGAGAACTCATTGCCCGGATCGAACTGCGCCTTGCAGTATTCCTCGTAAGGCATCTTCATCTCTTCAAGCTCTTCCTTACTCTTGGGGCCCGGCAGATCCTCAATTCTTGTTTCACGTGGGTCTTTCGCCATTACATCACCCCCTTTTCAATATATTCGTTGACTTGTGTCTGGCCTATACCGCACCACTTCTGCAATACCTCGTAGTTATCATACCCGACCGGCCTGCCCAGCACTTTGGTCCTGTGCGGCGTGGCCTGCTGATAGGCGTTGGGCGACACAGAGAAGAGTATGGTGCCGTAATGATCGGTGTCAATGGTGCACACCCAGGGACGGTACACAAAGTGCGGGAACTCGGAGAGCTCGTCGATGAACAGAATCGGTCCGGCTGCAATCTCATATTCCAGAAGCTTCTGTTCGGCCTCATACCTGTTGATGTCTCTGAGCCACCGGGTGGTCAGGGTGTAGGTCTTGACCAGCATATTCAGAGCGTTCCTGCCGCCCATCTCCTTGAGGATGGGGTCTTCGTGGATCAGTCTTCCGAACTGCGGGAAGTCCCGCTCAATACACATGCCGATCCGGTACCAGAGCCTGTCGGTCTGGCCGCCGATCATCATGTATCCGTCCCGGCAGGGGTTCCACTCATACTGGTTCAGGTTGGGGTCCCAGGCGCCGGTCCTGGCCTTGATGCTGGCGTTAAAGCCGTACCAGCTAATATCAAAGTCAAGGATTTCATTCTGTGCTTCGGCACCGCTCACCTCGCAGAACTGACCTTCGCCGCTCATCTCATCTCTCCAGTACAGGGCTGCAAGTAAAGTGTTGGCAGCCTGCTCGCCGGCAACGAAATCGGCAAACCATACACCGGACCGGGTGGGGTCGCCGCCTTTGCCCCTGGGAAGCTGGTCCTGGGGAAAACCGGTATTATGGATAAACGCGTTGGCGCAGCCGCCAAAGGGTTCCAAGGTCCACTGACCGAACTTGGACATCTTGTCTTTGTAAGGGCCCCAGGTTCCGCGCACGCCAATATTACAGTAAACCAATCTTGGCATTTCCTCGCAAAGATCCCTGTATCCAAGGCCGATGCTGTCCATATAGCCCGGGGGCATCTCATCGATAACTCCGTCACACTGGCTGCAAAGGGTCTTGTAAACTGCCCGGCCTTCTTCGGTCTCGAGATTAATGGTTACGGATTTTTGTCCCCTCATCTCGTGAAGAAAGTCAAGGCCGCATTTTGCGCCGGTGATCTTGCTCTCGAGCTTATACTCTTCCCGGCCAAAGGGCGTGAGCTGTCTCAAGGGGTCGCCTCCCGGCGGCTCCACTTTGATTACCTCGGCCCCGGCTTCGCAGAGCAGTCCGGCACAGAACATGTTGCCCATTCTCCACTGGCCGCAACAGACAAACTTGAACCCCTGGAGAGCCTCGGGTTTGCCCCAGCAATACTCATACCTGAGGTTGTCCTCACACCACTTGCCAAAGTCTTCCGCCTTGCGCTTGGCATACGTTTTTTCCATGACTTCTTCAAACGAAGGCGCTGGCGTGACCGGCCATGGTCTGATCTCCGGATTCATCAGGTCTATGGTGTCTGCCCGGCTGTTTATTTCAATGTCTCTTTTTTCTGCCATATTTTACCTCCAAAAAGTAGTTAGTAATCCACTTAAGAGTTAATCCAGAGTCCTTTTCAGTTTCAGAGGAACGGTAACGATTCCTCACAACTGATTTTTACCACCTCCTTTCTGATTGGAATTCGGCTTAAACCGGCAACGACTTTAAAACGACCTTATTAGTTGATGGATAATCCTGCCGCCAGCCGTGTCTATACATTTCCCAACTTTCTGTTTAACCTTTGGGTCGGTCGTTTTTTTTCCGCTCTATGCAGAAAGCATAACAGTCTGACATCACCTCCTTCAGGTAATACGATAAAAATTAAACAGTGTGCTGAAAAAAAATGAACTAAATGAACGTCCCGGAAATTCTACAACTACTTGAAAATACAGGCTTATTAATGGCAACCTGTTTATTCCATCAGAATGGAATGCTGGAATGCTGGAATGCTGGAATATTGGGGATAAAGGCGGAAATAAACCATTTTAATTGTAAAAAACTCCTTCAAACCCATCATTCCATTACTCCATAATTCCAATTGTGAGCAAAGCGAACTAACTTGTGGTTTGGATTTTTGTAAAATATAAAAAATGAATTTTGTTCAGAATCCATCTTTTAAAATTGTTTGGAAATTTTGTCAAGCCTAAAAAATGAATTTTATTCAAAAAAAATTTTTAATTTCACCTTTAAGCCCGGCAATCAAGGGTTAATAAACCTAAATTGTTAAAGATCCCGAACAGACAGGGGAAGACCGAACATAGATGTGCAAATGTTTTTTCAAAAAGGTTTAAGATCACGTAAAATACAACATATAGATTAGCGCATATTTCAGAATACATTATAGGCTAATATTTTCGTGAAAAAAGGAGAATTCAAACAGAACATTTTCCCCGGTTTTGGGCAATAGAAAAGCGCTTTAAAAACCAGTGTTTTTTTGCCTTGCAATTTATTGCGGGATATCTTATAGGCAAATGTTTGAGAATTTATCTAATGATACATCATTGAATATCGCCACCATGCATGAAAAATTTCGACTGGTTCCGATAATTTCTTTTGAAAGGAGGTGAGCGCTTTCAACACATCACCCCGGAACGTTTGTCCGAAACTCACCCGGGGTGGAATTGGGCAAAACTCGACTTTAAAACAGGTTAAACTCATGTCTGCCGGCCGAGGCAGGGATATAAGACCGGTTGTTGAGTAATGGAAACGGGTTACATTAAAAACAGACAACACTAAAATTAGGGAGGTTTATGTTATGGGAAAAATACCGGAAAATATGCTGCCACCAAAAGATCTGTGGCCTGAATACGTGGTTCCTGAAGAGTTTGCGGATACTCCGGATGAATTGAATCTTGCCGATTTATTCCTCGACCGTCATGTTCGAGAAGGCAGAGGTGACAATGCTGCGATCAAATTCATGGACCAGATAGTCACCTATGCACAACTTCAGGAAATGACAAACAAGTTCGGCAACAGCCTTAAAGATATCGGCATTGAAGCACAGGATCGCGTGGGCATTCGGCTGGTAAACTCTATCCAGGCCCTTGTCGCCGTATTTGCCATTGAAAAAATCGGTGCCATCCCGGTGCCCACCTCGCCCCTGTGGTCCGGCGACGAGGTGGCGTTCGTGGCAAACAATGCCGAGATGAAATTGTTTATCGTCAATGCTCCGCTTATGCCTCCGGTTGAGAAGGCCAAACCCAATTTTGAATGCGGCACAAAAGTAATCGTTATCGGAGGAAATGCCGATGAAGTAAAGGCTGCCGGCAATATGGTTTTTGAAGAAATGCTGGAGGCGGGTTCCGCCGATCTGGAAGCGACCATGCTCAAAGGTGATGACATCGGTATCATGCTCTATACCTCAGGCACCACCGGCATGCCCAAAGGATGTGTCCATTTTATACGTCCCATCGTCATAGAAACCAAGATGGTTAACAAACATGTCTACAAGATGAAGCCCGGTGATGTTCTGGGTGGCGCCGCTCCGGTGTCATTTGCAGCCGGTTTCGGCACCTTTACGCTTATGCCTTTTGAAGGGGGCGCGGCCATATCACTGATTCCAAAGTTCTCGCCGCCGGATATGATGGAACTTATAGATAAACACAAGATTACGATCCTCACCGGTCTGCCCACCGCTTACCGTGCATTGATAAAGTTCCCCAAGTTCAAAGATTATGACAGCAGCTCAGTTCGTCTTTACACTTCCGGCGGTGACGCTTTGGGTTCCGAAACCCTGAAATCCTGGACGGAACTCGCCGGCCAGCCCATCTGGGAAGGCCTGGGTGGTACGGAAATGCTCCACCTGGTTACATCAAATGTTATGAACGATGAGCCTATGCCAGACTCCATCGGTAAAGCCATCCCCGGCGTACAGTGTAAGGTTGTCGATGCGGATTGGAATGATTGCAAGCCGGATCAAGTCGGCAGTATGGTTATCAAGGGACCCTCGGGAAGCCTGTACTGGAAGCCTTACGAGAATAATGATAAGCTTTTGAATTCCCAAAAAAAAGGCGTTGTAGACGGTTGGAATCAGATGGGGGATTCGGTCTTTATGAAAGAAGACGGAAATATTTTCTTTGTATCCCGAGAAGACGACATGATTAAAAGTTCGGGTTACCGTATCGGCCCTGCCGAAATCGAAGAGGCTTTAGAAAAACATCCGGCCATTGCAGAAGCCGGTGTGGTCGGTATTCCCGATCCCGATAAAGGCCAGATCACCAAGGCCTGTGTGGTGCTGAAAGAAGGGCATGAGGGCAGCGACGAGTTATTTGAAGAACTCAAAGGATTCTTGAAGGAGCATATCGCCATCTACAAGCTGCCCAGAGTCATTGAGTACATGGATGAATTGCCGCGAACACCCACCGGCAAACTTTTGCGGCGTCATCTGAGACCGTCCAAATAAGAGGCATTTAGTAGTTGTTATACTCATTATAATTTTCCCTCACTCCGTTGGGAGTGAGGGAAATAATGTATAACTACTAAACAAAAGGAGGAAAATAATGTCAGTTTTTGCAGCCACTAAGATTGCAAATAAGATTGTTTGCAGGCAATGTCTTAACATGGAGGAAATGGTCACGGCCCAGAGAGGTATAACCGATCCGGTGACCAATGAAGAAGTGGAGGAAAAAGAAATTCTCTGCGCTCGGTGTGGTAAGAAAATCGAGCCGTTCAGACCATTTTAGCTTTAAAATCAGCCCCCCGGGGGCCCGGGGGGCTAACTTTTTCTTGTCAAACCCTTACCTACTGACCACTGACCCCCGAACCTCTGACCCCCCATAAGCCCAACTTATGAGTTTAGGGGTTGTCATTCCGTTCCGGATCGGGGTCCGGGACGGAATGACCCTGCGCCTAAGTTAGCGCTTATGCCTCTGACCCCCCCACTTTTTTTCAGCTTCATACTTGAAAGCAAGAATACCTCGTGCCATACTCTTTGATGAACTCGTAAAAAGTCCCAAAACCGTCATGCCGGACTTGATCCGGCATCCAGAACTAATTGAATTGACTGGATTCCGACTTGGCCGTCATCCCGGACCCCGATCCGGGACGGAATGACGACAAAAGCAAATCCCTGACTTTTTACAAGACCGTCACTTTTTAACGAAGTTGTAAAGTTTGTGAGACGTTTGATCATATGAAATCTTTCTATTTAATAAAACCTTATCTTGTGGAAAAGAAATTTTTCATCTTATTGGGCCTTGCCTGTTTGATTACGGTAGATTTTTTGCAGCTTTTTATCCCTCGAATTATAAAATGGGCTGTAGACGATCTCACTGCCTACAGGATCGATAACACAACCCTGTTAATCTATGCTCTTTACATAGTGGGGATTGCCATTTTGATTGGTATTTTTCGCTATTTGTGGAGGCGCTGCCTCATCGGCACATCCAGGAGAGTTGAAGAAGGCCTGCGAAACAAACTTTTTTACCATATTCAGACCCTTTCCGCCTCATATTTCGATAAAGTCAAGACCGGAGATCTGATGGCACATGCCACAAATGATATCCAACATATACGAATGGCCACCGGTATGGGCATGGTGGCACTTACCGACGCAATTGTTTTAGGTACCGCAGCAATAGGTTTTATGGCATACATCAATTTGAAACTGACCGTCTTTGTGCTCATCCCCATGCCCATGCTAGTTTTGGGGACACGTTTTTTCAGTAAAAAAATGCACCGTCTCTACGGGGAGGTGCAAGGGGCGTTTTCGGATTTAACCGAAGTGGTGAGAGAACGGTTTGCAGGAATTCGTATTATAAAGGCGTATAACCGACAACAGGAGGCGGCATCCAGGGTTGAAGATGTTTCAAAGGATTATATCGGTAAAAATTTGAGCCTGATAAGAATTACCGGATCTTTTTTCCCCATGATGGTTTTTTTCTCAAACTTAAGCCTTGCAATCGTGCTCTTTTTAGGAGGCAGGCAGACCATAACCTTTACCATAACGCCTGGAGATTTTGTCGCCTTCATCAGTTATTTAGGGCTCCTCACATGGCCCATGATGGCTATAGGATGGGTAACAAACCTTATCCAGCGGGGCAAAGCTTCGTTAGACAGAATCGACAAAATAATTCAGACGTTGCCGGAGATTGATGATAGTCCGGGGGGAGTTATTCTTAAACAGGTTAAGGGATCCGTGGTTTTTGAAAATGTTACATTTTCCTATGCACCTGATGTTCACAAATCCGGCTTATTCTCAGTTCTGGATCGCATTGATATAAAACTCGATTACGGGAAAATCCTGGGAATAGTAGGCCCTCCGGGGAGCGGCAAATCAACCCTTTTAAACCTGATTCCCAGGATCTTTGACGTGTCACAAGGGAGCATTATGTTAGACGGGATAGATATTCGCAAGCTAAAAGTTCGTGATTTGAGATCCCGGATTTCATTCATGCCCCAGGAACCCTTTTTATTTGCCGGTACAATTCATGAAAACATAACATTAGGAAATAAAGAAATAAAAGATCGGGAATTGATTCGGGCGGCTGAAGCAGCATGGATTTATGATACCATAACGTCGTTTCCGGACGGTTTTGAGACCCTGGTGGGAGAAAAGGGGATTGTCCTTTCCGGCGGTCAGAAACAGCGTGTGGCTCTGGCACGTGCTCTGCTGCAAGATTCATCAATCATGATACTGGATGATCCCATCAGTCAGGTTGATATGGAAACCGGTGATGCTATCATAAAAACCATTCGGTCCATGGCCGGGCACAAGACCATTATCATTGTCTCGCACCGGCTTTCCGCAGTTCGATTTGCCCATCAGATTATCGCCCTTGAAAAGGGTCGTATTGTAGAATCCGGTAATCATGCGGAGTTGATGGCGCAAGATAAATATTACGCAAAAACATTCCGTCTCCAGCAGATAGAAGAGGAATATGCATACTGATTTCGGTTATTTTGAGGAAAAGCAGCTCGGCAAGCCTTATGATGTAAAATTATTAAAACGGCTTTATCCATATACCCTGCCTTATCGCCTGCTATTGCTCTGCTCGATCATTCTAGTTGTTTTGATAACCCTGTTGGACCTTTCGCTTCCGTACATTACTAAAATTGCTATCGACCGCTATATTGTACCGCAAAAAGAATCCTTCGTGAACCAAAGCCCTGATTCGGCTGAAGATACAATCAGATACTTAAAGGCGGATATCACCGACCCTGTAATCCATGCGATTGTCAATAAATATTCCGACAGGTTCGAGATAGATGAATCTTTGGCGCGAATATCTTTTGACGATCTTTCTCAAATTGGAAAAAAAGATCTTGCAATACTGCGCAAAGATGATCTTGCCGGCGTCACTTTTATTACGGCTATTTTCCTTGGCATAGTCATGGCCGGTTTTGTTCTCAATATGGTGCAGGTCATAATCATGGAATATACCGGCCAAATGATCATGCATGATCTAAGGGTAAGGCTGTTTGCACATATACAGAGCCTGTCGGTTGCATTTTTTACGCGCAATCCCGTGGGCCGTCTTGTAACTCGGGTGGCAAATGATATTCAGAACATGCATGAACTGTTCACTTCGGTTATCGTATTTGTTTTCAAGGATCTTTTTCTGCTGGCAGGGATCACCCTTGTTCTCCTGAGTATTAACTGGCGCCTGGCGCTGGTTTGTTTTACGGTAATCCCTTTTGTTCTATATGCGTCCATCCATTTTTCAGGACAGGCCAGGGAAGCATTCAGAATCTTACGGCTGAAAATCGCAGAGATCAATACACGGTTTTCGGAAACCATCGGCGGGATAAAGGTGATTCAGCTATTTTTACAGGAGAAGAGAAATTATCTTGGTTTCAAAAAGCTGAATCATGAGCACTACCTGGCCGGCATGAGACAGGTACATGTTTTCGCGGTATTTATGCCTGTTATAGAACTTTTAGGGGCCGTTGCCATTGCGGTTGTGATTTTTTATGGCGGCGGAGAAGTTCTGGCGGAAAGCATCAGCCTGGGCGCTCTGGTTGCCTTTCTTTCCTATATGAAGATGTTTTTCAGACCGATCCGGGACATTGCTGAAAAATACAATATCCTGCAAAATTCCATGGCATCGGCGGAAAGGATATTTTTGATCCTGGATAGCACGGAAAGCCTGCCGCAGCCTGTTCCCGCCGGTGAATCCGGCACAACATCCGGCTCAAAAACTCAAAGACAGGATTTGGAAAAAATTTCGGAAGTCTCCCTGAAAAATGTTTCCTTTGGTTATGTTAAAAGTGAAACCGTTCTTAAAAATGTTTCGCTCAACATCACTGCCGGGAAAACCCTGGCTATTGTGGGCCCCACAGGATCCGGAAAGACATCGATAATTAATCTTATCATCCGTTTTTATGATCCTTCATCCGGGCGGGTTCTTGTGAACGGAGTGGATATCAAAAGAATATCCACTCCGAATTTAAGAGCCAAAATGGCGCTGGTCATGCAGGATCCTTTTTTGTTTTCGGAAACCATACGGGATAATATTACCCTGGGAAAAAGCAATATTTCAGAACCGGCCCTGCACCAAATTTTAGAACGTTCAAATTGCAAAACCTTCATAGATAGATTGCCGGCCGGCCTTGATACCGTGCTCTCTGAAGGGGGCGCATCAATTTCAAGCGGCGAACGCCAGTTAATATCCATTGCAAGGGCTTTTGCACGCGATCCGGACCTTATTATACTTGATGAAGCAACCTCATATATCGATTCGGAAACCGAATATAAAATACAGGAGGCGTTGTTTAATCTCATGGCAAACAGAACCTCCATCATTGTCGCCCACCGGCTTTCAACGGCCCGGGGGGCTGACAAAATTATCGTTCTGAACAGAGGAAAGATTGTCGAGGCCGGAAACCATTTGGAATTAATGCAAAACAAAAGTTTTTATTTTCGATTGAACCGGTTACAAGGTTGAAAAAAAAATTCCTATGGGCAATTTTTTTCATTTTTTTCTTAAAAAACGCATATATTGCTT
>JAYEFV010000015.1:0-6138 GCA_034658755.1 Thermodesulfobacteriota bacterium
TACGGCAACTACGAATGGCATTCATTGCCTTGAGGTGACCCGGTAATACACTGCCGGCATATTTGCTGATAAATGCATCATAATATTGATTGATAATAGCGGCCAGTTCCATGATCACACCTTCCTTGTCAGGGGCGATCTGAAAATGTATTAAATTCGACAGTTTGAAAATGTTTTATTCTTAGCCTGTATTTTCTTCCCAAAGATTAGATTTAAAAACTTTTCTTATCTTCTTCCTTTTTCTTTTTCCGTTTTATTCTCGAAGCGACAAATATCATTTTTTCCCATAACATTGGCAATCAGGAGGACGATTGCCGATGACAGGAATCAAAAGGAAAAAGTGCTGTAATTGCAAAGATTTGTTCATACCGGACCCTCGCAATGCCAAACGTCAGAAATATTGCCACAAACCTGAATGTCGCAAAGCCAGCAAAGCGGCAAGCCAGAAGCGTTGGCTGCAAAAACCCGAGAACCAAGACTACTTCAGCGGACCGGAAAACGTAAAGCGGGTTCAATTGTGGCGGGAGGCCAACCCGGGATACTGGCGCGGGAAGCGAAAAAATAACAAAGATGCGTTACAAGATCCCTTAAATCCGCAACCTATTGAAGATAATAGCGATAATGGCAAAATTACAAACGATGCGTTACAAGATTTCTTAATCGCACAACCACCTGTTTTACTTGGGTTAATCGCCAATTTCACCGGAAATGCGTTGCAAGATGATATTGTCATGACCTTCCAGCGTTTGCAAAAATTGGGACAGGATATTGTCACCAATTTAACCCACATCAAAGGAGGTCATTATGGTACCCAAGGTTCCCATCGTTGCCGAACGCATCCGAAAAGTCCCCAGGCAATTCAGTTGGATCGATCACCGCCTGATCCGGGATCGACACATTGAAAACTGCAGTCACGCAGCAGCGGCACTGTATCTTTTTTTGGTCACCGTTGGTGATGCAAAGGGGCTGAGCTATTATGGCGACAAATCAATCATCAAATATCTGGCCATGGATCAAAACGCACTGGAAGACGCCAGGGCCAACTTGATCCGCATTGGGCTGATCGCATGGCAAAAACCACTTTATCAGGTGTTGGCTTTAGACAGGCCTAAACGTGAAAAACCAGCGCCACGTTCGAACATGGACAATCCGCTTTCTCTGGGTAACATTCTGAAAATGGCCAGGGAGGGCACATCATGATTGATTATGAAACCTTTGTGAAAATCAAAGTTTACAAAGATCAGCACGGCCTTAAATGCAGCCAGATTGCAAGAGAACTGAACCTTGATTATCGGACGGTTAAAAAGTGGATTGAAAAAAAGCAGTACCAGCAAAGAAACTCGCCCCGACGTGCCAGCAAACTCGATCCGTTCAAAGGGCAAATCCAACGTATGCTGGAGACCCATCCATACACGGCGGCTCAGATCTTCCAGCGACTGAGGGAAGACGACTTTGATGGTGGCTACACCATTGTCAAAGAGTATGTGCGAAAGGTCAGGCCACCGAAGATCAAAGCGTTTTTAAAGCTGTCGTTTGCCCCCGGTGAATGTGCTCAGGTCGATTGGGGATCCTACGGGTCGGTCACCGTCGGAGAAACCAGACGAAGACTGAGCTTTTTTGTCATGGTACTATGCTACAGTCGGATGATGTATGTGGAGTTTACCGTCTCACAGACCATGGAACATTTTTTGGGCTGCCATCAAAATGCATTTGAATGGTTTGGTGCGGTTCCCGGTAAGGTCATGGTCGACAACTTGAAATCAGCCGTGCTCAAACGCATTATCGGCAAAGATCCCATCTTCAATCCCAAGTACCTTGATTTTGCCAACCACCACGGGTTCACCATTGTTCCCTGTGCCGTTGGAAAGGGTAATGAAAAAGGCCGTGTGGAAAGCGGTGTGGGCTATGTCAAAAAAAACTTCCTTGCCGGTCTTGAGCTCCCGGATTTTAATGCGCTCAACCCGGCGGTCATTCACTGGCTTAACACCGTGGCGAACGTTCGGGTTCACGGCGAAACCGGTAAAAGGCCTGTGGACAGGTTCCAACGGGAACGGCAATCCATGACTCAACTGCCGCCACACGCTTACGACATTGCCACCATCGACCAAGTCAGAGCATCCAGGCAGTTCCGTGTGGCAGTGGACGGCAACCGTTACAGTGTGCCTGCCGAATATGCCGGCGCCCCACTCACGTTAAAGACATACCCGGATAGGCTCTGTATCTATCATCGGGAAAAACTGATTGCCCGGCATGTGCGAACCTATGACAGAAAAAAGGATGTTGAACTGCCCGATCATCCCAAAGCGCTTTTGGCCCAACGCAGAAAAGCCAGGGATCAGAAAATTTTCATGCGCTTTCTGTCCCTGTCCGATAAGGCCGACGCTTACTACCGCCAACTTGAACAGCGCCGTATGAACCCGCTTCACCACATCCGGCAAATTGTTGCCTTGAGTGAAATCTACGGGGATCAATCCGTGCAAAGGGCCATGGAGGATGCATTTACCTTCCAGGCCTTTTCTTGCGAATACATCGCCAATCTGCTCGAGCAGCGGGTCCGAAAGCTTCCCGAACCCGGTGCCCTGCACCTTACTCGCAGACAAGATCTGCTGGAAATTACCGTCGAAAAGCCGGATATGGAAATCTACAACAAATCTTTGAAAAAGTCTGAGGAGGACTCATAATGACGACCACCGACCATACAAAAACCGGGCTTGAGGAAAAGCTCAGCTACCTCAAGCTGTCTTTTATGCGCGAAAACTATGAATCACTGGCAAAAAAGGCGGCACAAAAACAGTGGACGCATGTGAATTACTTAACTGAGCTGGCCACCGCTGAAGGCAACCTACGACAGGATCGTGCTACGAAACGACGCATCCGCACCGCACGCTTTCCACAGATCAAAACGCTTGAGCAGTTCAAGTGGTCCTGGCCAAAAAAAATTAACCAGCTTCAGGTAAAAAACCTGTTTAGGCTCAAGTTTGTCGATGAAAAAAGCAATGTGATTTTCCTTGGCGGCGTCGGATTGGGAAAAACGCATCTGGCCACGGCCCTTGGATACCATGCCTGCCTGCAGGGTCACACCGTGCTGTTTTGCTCCGCGGTTGATGCCATCAATAACCTGGCGGCTGCACAATCAGCCGGACGTCTGAAGCAGGAATTGAAAAAATATCACAAACCGGCTCTAGTGATTTTGGATGAGCTCGGCTACTTGCCTATCGATAAAACCGGAGCGGATTTGCTCTTCCAGATCATCAGCCACCGCTATGAAAAAGGCTCTTTGATCATTACAACAAATCGTGTGTTCAAGGACTGGCCAGAAATCTTTAACAACGACAGCACACTAACTTCAGCACTACTTGACCGCCTGCTGCACCACACTGAAACGGTTGTCATCGAGGGAAAAAGCTATCGGATGAAAGAAGTTATCGAGGACTGATACTTTGTTGATTGGTTGCCGGGGATGGAATGTCTCCGGCGGCCTACTTTTATAGGCCCAGAAAGGCCACATTTTTAAACCGCCGCTTTTATCGCATTTTCACGGCGCCGCTAACAGCTGCAAGGCTGATTCAACCCGGGCAAGGTCGGGGGCTTGAATTGTCATACAGCACCCAAACCGTCTCCCTGACCGGATATTCCCTGGCGAATGTGTTTTCCCCGCGCCATTCAGCCCGGCCCTGATAAAATCCTTAAAGGTCTGCCCCGATTCATAATGTTAGGCTAACCAGTCACCGGGATTCGGAAGCGATATCGGATTAAAATCGGTACCGGGAACCAGTGCGCGCTGGATCGTACTCGGAAGACCTTCGGTGCTTCCGATAGCTCGGAGGCGTTCTTTTTGTGTTGGTGGCCTGAATCCCATGGCAAACAAACGGCTAAAGCCATTAAAGTAAGACGCAAAATCACGGTCTCTATGTAATCCATAGAAACAATGTGGTAATAGTAAAATTCTTAAAAATACTGTATCAAAGTAACGAATGTCGTCAAGCTTTGTGGATAGCCAAGATGATAAAAGGGTTAACAAATCTATTATTTTTGGTTAAAATAGAAACAAACTTATTCTTATGAGTCACGAAGAGTAGGTGAACATGATTAAAATCGATGGCAGTCAGAAATCAGGTTCTGGAACCATAGTAAGAGATGCCGTTCCTTTTTCAGTCTTAACAGGAGAGGAACTTTTTCTCACAAATATCAGGGCCAATCGCCACAAGCCCGGCTTGAGGGCACAGCATCTGCGGGGGATTGAAGCATCCGCTCACATTTGCCAAGGTGAACGGGCGGAAGCGACAATCGGCTCGAAAAAAATCCGATTCAAGCCCGGTAAAGGAATTCGTGGCGGCACATCCAAGTGGGATATCGGAACGGCGGGTTCTACAACCATGCTGGCCCTCAGTGTGATACCTTTGGCACTCTTCGCCGATAAACCTTCCCGTTATGAGATCACGGGCGGACTTTTTCAGGACTTCGCTCCATCAATTTATCACGTCAAATACGTCTTGTTAAGAATTTTGGAAACAATGGGTATCAATGTCCATATAAAAATTATCCGGCCAGGTTATGTTCCCATGGGAAATGGTCAGATCGAAGTAAAGGTCTTTCCCGTAAGAGAGATCATCAAACCGCTGATACTGGTTGACCGGGGAAAAACGACCGGCATAAAAGGCATTGCTCTTTCTTCACTGCTCCAAAAGAGAAAAGTCTCCGATAGGATGGCAAAAGAATGTCAAAGACGTTTAAAATCCAAGGGATATGTTCCGGATATTGAAATTCTTTATGATAATAAAAACAATCCGGTTTATCCAAGGACATCAATTCAGGCCGGAGCGTCCCTGGCAATTTGGTCCGAAACAGATACCGGTTGCCTTATTGGATCTGATATGGCCGGAGCACTGAGGAGGCCCGCCGAATACATCGGGAAAAAAGTGGCCAATCACCTGATAGAAGTCCTTGAAACTGAAGCAACGGTTGATGAACACGTAGCCGATCAGCTCATACCGTTCTGTGGGCTGGCCGACGGGTGGAGTTCGTATATAATACCCAAAATGACAGACCATATTGAAACTCGACTGTGGCTGGTCGAAAAGATGCTCGGTGCGAAAACAGAAGTGAAAGATAATAGACTCCGCATTAAAGGAATAGGGTACCGACGGTAACACATGGCTGTTCCTGTCTCAGATATCAAGGGCAAAACGGATTGCACGCCCGGCATTAACTGGTTGCCGTTCGTACCCCTGGCGGTGCTTAATCTCTAGTTGCTCAAGGCTGTAACGAGCAAGCGCCTCACGAAGCGCCTTTCTTGTGAAGGCAGAACGACTTGTGTGGAGTTGCTTTGAAACGCGGTCAACTGCTTTGACAAGATCGTCATCAAGGGTCATCTGAATAGTTTTCATATCACACCTCTGCAATGGGGATTGTTATAGCTATAATAATCCACATTTTATGCCATGTCAAATCGCTTTATTCGGCCAACGTCCATTCTCACCTGTAAGGGCCGTGAAGTGGGCCGCATCAGGTGCAGAATGAGGTTAGGTGATCAATCCATATTCAATATTACACTTCCGAACTGCCAATTTTCATCGCGGGTCGGACCATGGTAACCAACTATAATAACAGTAAAAGAAGCATAAAATAAGCCCTGAAATCGTCTTAAACAACTTTTCTTGACCCCATTCCCTTTATGATATCCCTCTCAAATCAAAAAGATATCTCCTTGAAACTTTTTTAAGAATCCAGAATCTTGGATATAATTTTGTCCTTGTCGCGCTTGGAGAAGTAAGGTTTCATCCATGTTTCGAGGATTTTAGTTTCATCAATTCTTTTTCTGTTTGCTGCTTCTTTAACTTTGAAAACAAGTTCATCCAGATCACATGGCTTCATTAGGTAATCGAAGGCGCCCAATTTCATGGCTTCAATGGCGGAATTAACCGTAGCATGGCCGGTGAGCATGATGATTTTCACAAGGGGGCGCTTTTTTTTGATCATCCGGATGGTTTCAATACCGTCCATCCCCGGCATTTTAACATCAAGAATAACCACATCAATGCTGTCGTCCGCTTCAAGTCGATTTAGTGCCTCTTGCCCACTAAATGCATACGCTACAATGAAGCCCCTTCTGCGTAAGCGTTGGCTCATGATTTCAAC
>JAYEFV010000016.1:0-6137 GCA_034658755.1 Thermodesulfobacteriota bacterium
CAGGGGACAAATGGCCTGAAACCGTTCCCTTGAAAGTGAAACAGACAGTCATCAAGGATGTACTGAAAGACGTGCTGCAGAAGGTGGATCAAAATGCAGAAAGCGATGACGATGACCTGCAAGCTGTACGCACAGCTATTGATTTCGAAGCCAAAGGGGCTTCATACTATGCTAAACTCAGAGATGAGGTGACCGACCCCAAAGAGAAGGCCTTTTTTGATCTCCTTGCTATTATTGAAAATGAACACTATGTTTCTCTGAAAGATACCGAAGAATACCTGGCTGATCCCGCCTCATGGTACGCTAAAGCAGAGCATCACGGTCTTGACGGGGCATAGCATGTAATGTCATGGCAAAGAGATAGATATCGAGGGGACAAGGAGCTTGCCCGGTAAATATTACCTAAAAACTGCATACAAATTTTAAAAGGCTTAAATAAATATAATTATATTATACTGTTAGCATATAGAGTGTATGTTTTGTGGTGCATCGTATTGCTGAGTATGCAAATAAAAGAAATTTTTAAAATTTGTGCCCTTCGGGATTGCCCCTTTGACCGCATCTTCTTTGTTGCAGGGCGTTTGCAGTAGTTTACTACGGCAGCACACCCTGCGCCTTGAAGCTGCGGCCAAATAGGCAATTGCAGATTTTAGGTGATATTTGTAATCCAATTGCGGTTGTTGATGGTGTCGATATTGGCAAGTTATGTTGTTAGTTTTATTATGTTGTGAGATTTAGTTTATAAACCTTCATTTTTCGGAAATTGAACCTTCAGACACGTAACCTTAAACTTAATAATTCAAAAACAACAACATTTTGCTTTTCCGAATACTATTTCAATTATCTTATATAGACCTATAAATTCCACCCGCCATATTTTTTAGACTTTTCAAGTTTTTTCTCTCTTAATACTACCCCAACGTTGTGTAAAACCTGTCAAAGACTGGCATAGTAGTTGAAAAATATTGTCCATTAACTTTGATATGTAATTCGAATAATTAATTTAAGGGGCTGGCTTTTAACCATTTTCTCACTTGCTGAAATGGTATTTAAATATTGCAAGATTTTTGCGCAAATTAAGATAAACTCACACCCAGAATATACATGAAAAATCAAGTTTGGTTTTATTAATCTTTAAGTTATCTGAGTTATGTTCCGATATTAAAATTATGAATTAGCTTTAAATAGTTAAAAAATATTGGATAGGAACACGGAGCGAAAGGGCAAACTTGCTGAAAAGCGAGGACGCAACGCCACGGGCCTAAAGCTAAAAAGCAACGGCAGCCGGGTTGCCGAATACCTGTAGTACTCACTGCTTGCGAAGTTTAAAGAATATTGAATTAAGATTTTTCAGGCACCTTTTTCTCCATAAGTTACCAAGTAAAAAGACCGATTAAAAAGGAGAAATAGGTGCCTGTATGTTAAAAAATTTAAGCAAATATTTACCTAAAATATGTCTTTGGACCTTCACACTTATTATTACAGCCATCATCATCGGCCCAAAATCTTTGGCATATTCTGCCAACGTCACGCTGGCTTGGGCTGCCAATACCGAGTCTAATCTTGCCGGATACTACATTTATTATAAGAGCGGTACTTCAGGCGTTCCATATAACGGCACAGGCGTTGATGAAGGTGACTCGCCCATCAAGGTTCCTCTTGGATATTTTGCCGATCCTGCAAACCCGGAATATACCATGCACGGTCTGAGTGATACTGAAATTTCATTCTTCGTGCTAACCGCCTATGACACTGAAGATAATGAAAGCGACTTTTCAAATGAAGTATTCTACATCGATGTACCGGCATCGAATTTGCCCCCTGATACGCCAAATATTGTGTATCCTGAAAATTACTCTGGCGATGTCGAAGTCCCTCTGGATATAACCACGGCAGCTTTTTTAGATCCAAACAATGATGATCACTTTCAAAGTCAATGGCAAATGAGTGAGCAAAGCGATTTCTCCACACGTGTTGTCGATATTACCAGCGACAATTATCTGACAACATTTTCCGTACCCCATATGGTACTTAAATCAAACCACAAATACTATGTGCGTGTCCGATTCTTTGATATCTATTTCACAGCTTCGAATTGGTCCAGCACTGTTGAGTTCATAACCGCTTACTTTGTTGTGGACCTTAATGGCAACGGTATTTCTGATGCAAACGAGGTGGATGATACTGTTGATTTAAACCTCGACGGTATCCCGGACAACTATCAGCCCCAGATCATCAAATGTGTTCAAGCATCCGATGGTTCGGTATCTATTGGAATCGAAAAAGCTTCGAGTTCCGCAGAAGAAATTGAATCTCTGGAAGTGATTGATCCGGATACCATTTCCGATACATTTAACAGACCTTCAGATCTCATCTTTGGTCTTTTTGCCTATCGACTCCGTGTGCACGCTTTTGGCGATATTGCGACAATCAGGATATATTTCTCCGGAGACATTTTTGCGTCTGACGTCTTTTATAAATATGACACCATCAATGGCTGGTATAACTATTCAGAACACACCACCTTTAATGATGACGGACAATCTGTCACCCTGGAGGTCAAAGATGGTGGCTATGGCGACAGCGACGGATTGGCCAATGGGGTAATTGTCGATCCGGGTGGAATTGCCGCCTCTGGGGAGAGTTCATACACGGTTACTGACTCAAGTAGTGGATGTTTCATCGCTACGGCAGCTTTTGGCTCAAAATTTGAAAAACATGTTCAACTGCTTCGAAGGTTCAGAGACTTTTATCTTATGCCAAATAGAATCGGTCGTACCTTTGTTAAAGCATATTACAAGTATGCACCGCCAATGGCCGATTTTATTGCAAAACATAACAGCCTGAGAGCGATGGTTCGCATAAGTCTGTTGCCAGTTGTTGGTGTTAGCTGGATTGCCCTGAAAATTGGCCCTGTATCAACAGTGGCATTAATGCTTATCTTCATTTCTTGTTTTATAGGACTTGTTTGGTTTAGACGGAGATATAAGGAATAATCAAACAATAGTAACCAGAGTTAAAGGCAGGGTCATTTGGCTCTGCCTTTTTCTATGTTCTGAACTTGTTACGTATAGCTGCGATGCTCTTCCTTGGTCATGGCGTCCCCTCCCTTTGCGGCTGTGTGAGATTTCAATATGGGAGGACAATTAACACGGCCGCATGATCCGAAAAAGGTGGGTTGCTCAGACGCTTACTCTTACATTGACACGCAAGGAGAATTCCTCTATAGTTTTTCCCCAGCAAAGCAAGCTCTTATCACTTCGCTTTACTCACTATCACTAAGGAGAAAACCCAATGAACTTTGTGATTAAATCCGAAGTGTTCTCCTTTGAGCCTTTTGCACTTGCCGTAAGGCGAAATGATGCAGACTTTCGTCTTGTTGCAGATCGCGTTATATCTGATCTTTACCGGTCAAAAAAGATACTTGAAATTTACGACAAATGGATTGGCAAGTTTACCCGACAAAGGCCACCCATATTTGATGCAATGATCCGACTTAATGCAACACCAGAGTGAGAATAGAAAAATCGTGGGACATTGGATTGGCATAAATCGGTTGGAGGTAATGCAACAGCTCGGTGTTACCTTGAAAATTTGATAGAGAGAGGAATTGTCCTTGCTTGATTACTGCCTTTAACCTTGAAAATTTGAGGTCCAAAATTATTACCATTTCGCTTTGAAATCTTCAATCCAAGACCTGTGCTTTCTGTTATTGATTAAAGCACGAAATAATTTTAAGCACTTTGTAATTTTGTAAGAAATAGGATATATGTACTGGAAATTGAGGTGCTTGAACCTGTGATGATGGCAAGAGTACCAGGTATATGTACTTTTTATGATCTCAGTAAAAAATCTTCACTTTTCGGTAATTGAAGGCACGAAGTCAGTATCTTTCAACTTAATAAATCAATTCCTTTTTGGTTTAAGCTTGCCCGTTTCTTAAAAGTCCATATTGCAAATTAACCATCGAATAGAATATAACCCTCCTAAATGGTAATAAATCCTTTTAGACAGTAATAAATTTATAGGGTAAGTCCGAATTGTATTTACAACGAATCTTGATTCTTAACAAAAATATCTGTAATCATGGCCTTTGTTATTTAATGCCAATTGGAGGATAATTAAGTGGTCAAAAAGCCGAGCTATGAAGAATTGGAACAAAGGGTCGAGGAACTAGAGAAGGAAGCAACCAAACTAAAGCAGTCAGATAGTGCTTTGAAAGAAAGTGAGGAGCGATATCGAGCTATAGTGGCAGTTTTTGACGGGTTGATATATGTTTGTTCACAGGATTATCGGGTTGAATTTATGAATGATAGCCTTATTGAACGCACCGGTTACGATGCGACAGGAGAGCTTTGTTATAAGGCCATGCATGAGCTTGATTCTGTCTGCCCATGGTGCGTCAATGAGCAGGTATTCAGAGGAGAAACAGTCCGCTGGGAAGTGCAGAGCCCCAAAGACAACCATTGGTACTGCGTGGTAAACACGCCCATATATCATCTTAACGGGAGCGTCTCTAAACAGTCAATGATTCTGGATATTACAAACCGTAAGCAGATGGAGGCGCAGCTGCGAAATGCTCATGATGAACTGGCGCAGCAGGTTAAAGAGCGAACTGCCGAACTGGTAGAGGCTAACGAGGAACTGAAACAGTTTTTCCAAACCGTAACAGATGCGATTATGCTCTTTGACGCGGGAACCCGGCAGTTTATAGATGTCAATGAAGCTGCATTGAGTCTCTATGGTTATAGTCGGGAAGAATTCTTAAAGTTAAGGCATCAAAACATCACAGCAGAGCCAGAGAATTCCGATGTCTCCATCAGGCAAACGCTTGAGGGAAAGCTGGTAAGAATTCCAGTTCGGTACCACAAGAAAAAAGATGGTACCATATTCCCCGTAGAGATATCTACCAGTATGTTTACGTTGAGAAACCGGAAAGTGCTCTGCGGAGTAATCAGAGACAATACGGAACGCAAGCAGGCAGAGGAGGCACTGCGACTTGAGAGGGATAACTTGCGTAATATCTTCGAATCGATTGAAGACGGCATCTATATCGTCAACCAGCAATATGACATCCAGTATGTGAACCCGGTCCTTGTAAAAGACTTCGGCTCCTATGAAGGTGTCAAGTGTTATAAATATTTCCACGACCGGGATGAAATTTGTACATGGTGTAAGAACCAGGATGTATTTGCCGGAAAGACCGTGCACTGGGAATGGTATTCCTTAAAAAATGAAAGAACTTTTGACTTAATAGACACGCCGATAACCTTGCCGGATGGCACCATCGGCAAACTGGAGATGTTTCGTGACATCACCGAGCGCAAGCGGGCCGAAGATCTTGTTCGCAATCTTTCTCAAATGCTGATGCAGACCCAGGAACGTGAGCGGCAGATGATTTCCTGTGAGTTGCATGACAGCATCGCCCAAAACCTTGCTAAGCTAAAAATTGACTGTAACCTGATTTTTGACGATCAACCAGCAATATCTCATGAATTGAAGGTGAAGATGGAAAAATATTCCAATCTAATCGACCAGACAATTACAGCCGTTCGGAATCTGTCCTATGATCTACGTCCGCCTGCTCTGGATGAAATGGGCCTTGTGAAGGCGCTTGAGATATATTGTGAAGAATTTTCTGAAAATAGTGGATTGAAAGTTGACTTTCAATCTGCCGGTGTACATAAGTTGATTTTTGATTCCAATGCTGAAATCCATCTTTACCGTTTGGTTCAAGAAGGCCTGAACAATATCCACAAACATGCCCATGCCACACGGGCGACCATCAAACTGGTAGGCGCGTCCCCGAATATCATCCTTCGCATTGAAGATGACGGCAAAGGTTTTGATGTGAAGGCGCGGGAACTCGCATTAGATAAAGAGAAACGGTTGGGCATTCGAAGCATGAAAGAAAGGGTCAACCTGCTTGGAGGCCAAATGACGATTCACTCACGCCTGATGGAGGGTACAAAAATATTGATAAAATATTAAATTCATATAAAAATTGTCTGATTACAACTATCTGCTAAAAGATGCACATATCATGTCCATAAAATTCGTGTGATATCGTTTTTCAATAAAGGCAAATCCTTTTCGCAGGGTTTGCCTTTTTGACTTTGAGGGGACATTATGCGATA
>JAYEFV010000017.1:0-6129 GCA_034658755.1 Thermodesulfobacteriota bacterium
ACGAAATAAACAACGCCATACGGGTCGGTATCGCCGAAGAGAACCTGTACTTTGGTCTTATGAACAAGCATGTTGGACCTCCTGTAAATTAGTTCGCTTATAGCGGTATAGAATTTCAGAAACGGTACATATACACTAATTGATATAATAAAGAGGTAATGATGCAATTTCTCAAATCTTTTGTTTTGGCCTTTCTGATTATCCTTATATTCCTGAATCCGCCGGCATGGGCCGATGAAAATGTCAGGATCGAAATGGTTCGACTGCAAACTTCCGACGGGATCACGCTAACCGGTATTTTACGACGGCCCCATGCGGCTCGGAAGAAGGCCGGTGTGGTAATGATCCACGGTTACAGCGGCAACTTCTACTCGGGTATCATGGCCTTTCTACCGGAAGCCCTATATGATTGCGGTTTTGCCACTCTGGCGCTAAATATGCGCGATCATGATCGGGGCCCTAAAAAGAACCTGTTTGAAGATAACCGTTATGACATTGCTGTAGCGGTGGATGAAATGGCTCGGCTCGGCTACAATCCCATATTCCTTTTCGGCCACAGCATGGGCACCAACCGTGTGCTCTATTACTTTGCGACAACCGGAGATTCCAGGATTAAAGGCGTGCTTCTGACCGGCCCTCCCGGCAATTTGTTCGAATGGAATATAAGCATATTCGGTATAGAGGCTGCAAGCCAGGTTCTCGGCCAGGCCCAAGATCTCGTAGCCAGGGGTAAAGGAAACAAATGGATGCTGATCAATTTGGGACCTCTGGGCAAAGCACTTTACACCGCTAACCATGTGGTAAGCCTCAGGGGCCCGAAAACAGTTTCCGACCCATACAAAAACATCAGTCGAATTTTCAAGCCGATTCTCATCGTCCATGGTCTGGATGACCGCCTGGCAAACCCTGACGTGACTGACAGACTCCTCAAAAGCGCAGCGCCGGGAATCCATGTTACGGTAGTGAAAATTCCCGGTGCGAATCACGGCTTTAGCGGTCATCAGCAGGATCTTGTAAACGCCGTAAACAAGTGGCTAATTGACCAGACGAATCGTTAACTCGATTGCTCAAGATCGCTAATTAGACGTCTCGGAAATCCTACAACTTATCGAAAATAAAAGTTTTTAATGGTAACCTGTTTATTCCATTATTCCAATTGGGGAGAAACCCCTAAGTTCCTTAATCAACAGGCTCATTTATTGGCCTGGCCCGGATAATCAAGAAAAGTGCCTAAGAAATTTCATGTAAACTGTTACGAACTTGCGAATAGATATCGGGAGCCATGACAAGAAGGTGATCATTGATCTTTTGACCGTCCAGATATTCGTTAAGGAAAAAATCGCCCCCATCTATCTTGCAGATTTTTCCTCCTGCCGCCTTGAGAATAATACCGGCTGCAGCAAGATCCTGAAACGACTCGTTCGCAATAACGGCAGCTTCAGCGCGACCCATGGCAACATAGCATATGTGAGCACCGGTACATCCCAAATCGCGGATTTTACCCGGGAATGTGGATCGATAACGGCGGTGAAACCGGGAGTAGGTGAAAAGAAGGCTCTCGTCGTTAATAGTTTTTTTATCAGATACGTGGATTTCTTCTTTTCCCAGAAAAGCTTTTTGTTCGGCCTGTGCATAAAAAAGATCATCAGTTGCCGGCATATAAAATACACCGAAAACGGGCCAAAAATTCTCGATAAGTGCAAGAGAAATGCCCCAGATGGGGATTCCCGCTTGAAAATTTGCAACACCATCTAAGGGATCAAAGATCCACAAGTAACGCTTTTCATCATGAGTGTAGTCTTTGTTGGCCTGATTGTTTCTAAACACTTGGTGTTCGGGAAAATGTCTGTTGAGTTGATCCTGAAAAAATTCCATTAGATGGAAATCCGCTTCTGTCACCAGATCTTCATCGAATTTAATTTTGGGGTTTCCTTTACCATAATAGGAAAGTGCTTCTTTACCTGACCGGCGGATAACTTCCATTGCAAATTGAGTTAAATCTTTAATCCCATGACGTTTTATGACCATTTTTATTCCCTGTTTTATAATTTAACAATAAATTATGAATTTGGGTCAATATCAACAATCAATACACCAGAATTTATTGAGAAATTACTATGTGTTAAGATAATATGACAAGAAAACACCATACAACGCTAAAAATCTCCCAGTGGTCTTTTAAATGTAAATTTGGCAGGATCTTTGACCAATTTCCGGTATGCGATTTTGGTGTTTCCCCCCAGAGCTGAAAATGGGAGAGATACAATAAAAATGGCGCTGCCCACCACACTGGCAACGATTCCCAAGGGCCTGATAACAAAAAAGTCAGCGGCCATGGCTTCGCCGCTGACATTGTTATCCATAGTCTTGCTTTGCGCAAGAGCGGCAGTGCCAAATGGAATAAAGATCATGGCTGCAATTAACAACAAAATCATGGATCGCTTTCCTATTTTATGCATATCTTCCTCCTTTAGCAAATTATACGCTTTTTATGATAGTAATACATTTGTGACAACGGACCAGGGTTTCCGCTTATCCTTATTTTGATATGGTTGAAAAATATCGATGATAACGCTATATTTTGTCTGCATTTTGATCGAATTGAGGCGTTTGATAAAATATCTAATTTTCACAGGCAGTTTGCATAATATATTTTAAAGAAAAGCGGCTTCAGTGTCAAGGGAAAAGGGGGGAGCATTAGAATTGGTTTTGCTTTACATGAGCCCAACCCGGACAAACCGGCCTCCGGCTCGTAGAGCCTACAGCTCGGAGAGAACCAAAAATATTTGCCACAAAGGCACTAAGACACAAAGGATATATTTATTATTCTTTCTTCGTGCCTTGGTGCCTTAGTGGCAGAATAGAAAAAGTTTTGCCATAAAAAGCACAAAATTCACAACTAAGGGCCTAACCAGGACAAACTGAATAAAATGGCATCATCTTTGACTTACATAGAAGTCGCTATAGCGCTTCCGGTATACAACACCTATACTTACAGCGTTCCGGAAACTCTAGATGAACTTGTATCCACGGGAAAAAGGGTCCTGGTCCCATTCGGTCGGCGCAGGGTAACCGGATATATTTTGGGCTCAGGAAAGGATATCAATCAGGAAGGGATAAAAACTGCCCTGGATATTCTTGATGAAAAGCCGCTTTTCCCTTCATCCATGATTCCGTTCTTCAGATGGACCGCTGATTACTACCTGCATCCTATAGGAGATGTTATCAAATGTGCTCTGCCCGGAGGCTTAAATCTTTACGACTTTTTCACCATTACAATTACGGAAAAAGGTGAGGATGCTCTTTTAAATAATTCTGCCACATCTCTGGCAAACCAGATTTTAAACCGGCTGAAAACCGGGCCCTGCCGCTTCAAAGACCTTAATAAAGATTTTAATCAGCATATCCCCAATGCCTTAATTCATTCCATGGAAAGTCGGGGGGTTATCGTTTGCAATCGCAAGCTCAAAGGTGGGGCCACTAAACCCAAGATGGAGCGATATGTATCATTACTCGGTTCAGATATTCCCATGGAACGGCTTTCCGATTCAAGAAAAAAAATCATTGAAACACTCAAAACTTTCGGTGAAATCTCCGTAAAAAAATTACAAAAACAGGCTCCTTCTGCTTCAAGATTAATAAAATCTCTTGAAATGGACGGGCATCTTTCGATTTTTCAGAAAAAGGTGTATCGGGATCCCTTCGGCGAGCCCATAGCACCTGACACCGCTCACACACTTACAAAAGAACAGAAAAGCGTGATCCATACCGTAACTGAATCCCTTGGTCGGAAATTTACGACCTGCCTTCTGGCAGGAGTCACGGGAAGCGGCAAGACAGAAGTCTATATGCAGCTTGCTGCAAAAGCTTTAAACTTGGGCTATTCCGTTCTGGTCCTTGTCCCTGAGATTGCCCTTATTTCCCAGATGGAACGCCGCTTTCGAGCCCGGTTTGGAGAGTGTGTTGCTATCCTTCACAGCGGTCTTTCCGCTGGAGAGCGCTATGATCAATGGATGCGCATCGCTCGCCGGAAGGCAGCTATCGCTATCGGTGCAAGATCCGCCGTGTTTGCCCCTTTTGCGAATATCGGCATTATTATCGTTGATGAGGAACATGACACTTCCTACAAACAGGAGGGGGGGTTGCGTTATAATGCAAGGGATCTTGCCGTTGTAAGAGCAAAGCTTAATAACGGCGTTGTCTTGCTAGGGTCTGCTACGCCCTCCATACAGTCATACTATAATACGACAACAAAAAAGTTTAAGGCGGTCACATTAAAAAACAGGGTTGAAAAACGGCCCCTCCCGGAGATCACCGTAGTCGATCTATGCAAAAGCAGGGATGTTAGGGGAATTGGGCGCTTCATTACACCGGAACTTCAGCGAGAAATGAAAGCAACCCTTGATCGAGGCAAGCAGGTTCTTCTTTTTCTAAACCGGCGCGGCTTTGCCAGTTATCCGGTTTGTGCGGCCTGTGGTGAAGCCATAAGGTGCAAAAATTGTGATATTTCACTTACCCTGCATCAGAAGGTCAATGCATACAAATGTCATTACTGCGGTTATTCACGGGCCTCCACATCACACTGCACGTCTTGCGGGTCCACCAAAATCCTGCTGTTGGGTATAGGAACCGAAAAGGTGGAAGCCGCCGTAAAATCTCTTTTTCCCGATGCCAGAACCACCAGAATGGATCGGGATACCACCCGACGAAAAGGTTCAATTCTAAAAATTCTGAAAGGTCTCAGAAACCAGACCACAGATATTCTTGTGGGAACTCAGATGGTCGCAAAAGGCCATGATTTTCCCAACATTACTCTGGTGGGTATTATTTGCGCGGATCTCTCGCTCAACTTTCCGGATTTTAGATCCGGGGAACGAACCTTTCAACTGTTAGCCCAGGTTGCCGGAAGAGCCGGACGGGGAACTGCGCCCGGTAGGGTGATCCTTCAAACTTATAACCCAAATCATTTCACCATCTTATCTGCAACAAAGCAGGACTTTCAAACCTTTTACAACCAAGAGATAAGTTTCCGGAAGAGCCTGAATTATCCCCCATTTTCAAGAATGGTCCAGCTTAAAATATCAGGGAAAGACCAGGAAAAAACCCGGCAGCATGCCCAGGCTATCGGGGATCTTTGTCATACGTTGAAAAACAACAATCGTTCTTTTTTAAAGTCCGTGGAAATATTGGGACCCATTGAAGCCTCACTTCCTAAAATCGCAAAACGATACCGGTGGCAGATTCTTTTAAAATGCCCGAGCATAAAACAGCTTCACCGGTTTCTTCACCAAATGTGGTTTGATAAAAAAGCAAACATCAGTATCCGCGATGTCAATGTGGTCTTGGATGTAGATCCATTTTTTATGATGTGAAAACATTTCTAAAACAGCTACCTATGGGCATATATTTAATATTCCGAGGATTTATTCGCCACTGAACTTTGGCGAATTAATTTTTTGAACATAACGCAGAGATTGTGCCCCGGTTAATATTAGATACGGATTTAACCCCTATGGAATAAAAAGAAAAATAAATTACATTGGGCAGGCTAGGCAATCAAAAAGACCATTTATGGATGGACATTAATCAATACTGATTGAATATTCCGAACGAAATCATCTATAAAATTGGTTTGATGCTGATGCAAGATACAGGCACGGAACCTTGACCGGAAAACCGGAATTTGGGGAAAGTGACAAACACATGATGTAGGGTCGGGGGCAAATCTGGACTTGCCATCTCGGTTTTTTTTACGTATGAAAAGCGAAAACTTAGATTATCTTATGCTTGAATTTTAGTAGATTTATAATGATAAGTAGCCATAACCGCAAGTGTGGCAGGAGCCCTCTATCATCTACAAAAGGGAGTTTAGAATGGATGTTCGAAACACGAAAGCTTGGGAAACAGCGAAATGGAAATACGAGAAACTAAACACCCATACAATGATTCCATTATTCGGGAAACAGCTATCACTGGAAGAGATCATAGAGCGGTTGGAGATGATCCTAAAGGAATGTCCCCAATTCTATCCCGCCCTCCTGGATCTTGCCCTTCGAAGGCTGGCATTAGGGGACGAGCGGCTGTTAGAGCAACAGATTGAGGAAGGATTTAATCTAATGCTCGAACTAT
>JAYEFV010000018.1:0-6123 GCA_034658755.1 Thermodesulfobacteriota bacterium
TGTTCGCAAACATCTGGACCAGCGAATTGCCCAAGGGCTTGAAAAAGGAGGGTTTGTGACCTTCGGGATCGCCGAAGGCGGCTTTGCCTATGTGATGTCCACCGTGCCCATTAGAACCGTCGAGGAGATGCGCCGGCAGAGAGTCTGGATTCCGGACAATGATCCCATGATCCTTGAAACGGTCAAGGCCTTTGACATCACTCCATTTCTGTTGTCCATCGCCGATGTGCGGGCCGGCCTTCAAACCGGGCTGATCAATACGGTCACCACTCCGCCCATTGGGGCGGTGACGCTGCAATGGCATACCCAGATTAACTACCTGATGTACGAGCCGTTTCTGTATATTTATGGTGTGCTGGCCGTGGATCACAAGGCATTTGCAAAAATATCAACTTATGATCAACGGATATTTCGCGAAATAATGGGCCGTATATTCCGTGAGATAGACAGGCTGAACCGAGAAGACAACGTTAACGCTCTGGAGGCCTTGCGTAAACAGGGGATTGAATTTATCAAACCCTCCGGTGAAGCGCTGGAAAAATGGTATTATGAAGCTGAGGCAGTCCCCAAGCGGCTGGTTAACGCCGGCAAATTATCTCAGGGCATGGTCAACACTCTGGAAAGCCTTCTTAAAGACTATCGTTCAAAGCAGTCCAATACCCATGAATAAACATAAAAAATCTTTTTTAAAGCGGGTCCAAATAACCCTGCACCGGCTGGAAGACGCTATTCTGGTGGGATTGCTCCTGCTTATGATCGGCATGGCGGTTACACAAATTTTTCTGCGAAATTTGTTTGAAGCCGGCATTGTCTGGAGTGATGTCATGGTTCGCATTCTGGTGCTGTGGGTCGGTCTTATCGGGGCCATGGTGGCAAGCCGCCACGACAACCACATCACCATTGACATACTTGATCGTTATATGCCCGAACGTGCCAAAGTCTATGTTAACTTTGTGATTAAACTTTTTACCGCATTGATTTGTACGATTGTGGCTTATTACAGTTTGTTGTTTGTGCAAATGGAGTTTGCCGATGGCGGCATGGCGTTTGCACAGGTGCCGACCTGGTTGTGCGAGGCTATCATTCCTTTTGCCTTTACGGTAATAGCGCTTCGCTACTTCTTATTATCGTTTATGAATTTAAAAAAAATCATTGAATGCCAATCGTGATCCCGTATATCTTAGCCCTGATACTGATTTTTCTCGCTGTACTGGGTACGCCGCTTTTTGCTGTTATTTTGGCTGTTGCGATACTCGGTTTTCATTACCTGGATGTTAACCTGTCGGTGATTGCCATTGAAATTTATCGAATTGCCGATACGCCGATTTTACTGGCATTGCCCCTGTTTACCTTTGCCGGCTATGTGCTGGGAGAAAGCCAGACTTCTCACCGCCTGGTCCGGTTTACCCAGGCTTTTCTCGGATGGATGCCGGGCGGTCTGGCCATTGTGGCCTTTGTGGCATGTGCGTTTTTTACCGCCTTTACCGGAGCCTCAGGGGTAACCATCGTTGCGCTTGGCGCGCTTCTTTATCCGGCATTAACCGAGGCCGGATACCGCGACAAATTCAGTCTCGGTCTTGTGACATCTTCAGGCAGTCTGGGGCTGTTATTACCCCCCTCTCTTCCGCTCATTCTCTACGGTATTATCGCTCAGCAAATGAACATCGGCAAAAACGTTTCCATTCATGATCTGTTTCTGGCCGGGATTCTCCCGGCTCTTCTTATGATATTGGTGCTGTCATTCTGGAGCTTATGGGAAAACCGTCGTAATCCCATTCCTTATAAACCATTTTCAGCCCGGGAAGCCATTGCCGCCCTGCGAGATATCATTTGGGAAATACCTTTGCCGTTTTTTGTACTGGGCGGTATTTATGGAGGATTTTTTGCCATATCCGAAGCTGCAGCGGCCACGGCCATGTATGTATTGGTGGTTGAGGTTTTTATTTACAAAGAGATTAAACTTGTTCAACTTCCGGCCATTATGAGGGAGTCCATGGTGATGGTCGGCGGGATTTTGCTTATTCTGGGCGTGGCGCTGGCATCTACAAATTTTTTGATAGACGCCGAAGTGCCCATGCATCTGTTTAATCTGATTCAAGCCCATGTTACCAGTAAACTCGTTTTTCTGATTCTCCTGAACCTGTTGTTGCTGATACTCGGCGCCATTCTGGATATCTTTTCGGCCTTGGTTATTATGATTCCCATCATACTTCCCGTGGCGGTCAATTATGGCATCGATCCGGTTCATCTGGGCATCATTTTTCTGGCCAATATGCAGATAGGCTACTTCACGCCGCCGGTGGGCATGAATCTGTTTATCGCCAGCTACCGTTTCAACAAACCGGTCACCGAACTCTATAAGGCCGCAATACCATTCATGATCGTGCTTTTTGCGGCAGTCCTTATCATTACCTACTGGCCGGCTTTGAGTCTGGTTTTTCTGTATAGATAAACCGGTAACCGTTCAGTGGTTCAAGGTTCAGTGGTTCAAGGTTCAGGGTTCAAGGTTCAGGGTTCAGAGTTCAACTGTTAAGGTAGTGAAAGTATTTTGTGAAATTATTTTCACTATTTAAAAACTATAAGGTGCAGCCGACCAATTCCTTTGATGGGTAATTTTTTATTTTGACACACAAACCGTCTTCCTTTATTATCCCCATTATTTTATATCTTATATCACCATGAAATTTACAATTTTCAAAAGATTAACTTTCGGATATCTGACCATCATGATGCTGGTGTTGTTTCTGGTCATCTTTGTGACCATTAAGCTAAACCAGTTAACGCAACTGACCCGTGCGGCTTCATCCATTGACGGCCAGATCGTCCGCCTGACTGAAGGTCTTTCAAACAATATGTTTTCCATGGTCAGCTTTGAAAAAAAGTATCTTATTTCCAAAGACAATGACTTTTACCGCCAGTTTCTCCGGATCAAAAACGACTTTAATAATGACATACAACAGCTTGATCTGCTGCTGGCCGGTTCTGAAAAAGACAAAACGTTTCAAGAAACGCGTCTGCTTTGCGATGAATATTTTTCCATCTTCACTTTAGAAATTGAAAACATTAAAAAAGGACAGAAGTATCCATATAGGAAATATCAGACTCAAAAAGAAAAAATTGTAGAAGAGATCAATAAGAATTTTAAGGATATCAACTGGACGGCAAGATCCGACAGAGATGAAAAAATAAAAACTTCCAGCCAGATCAGTTACAATGTTTTAATAATTACATCTATTACTGCAGGGCTTTCCATTTTTTTCGGAATTTTGATTTCATTTTTCAATACCCGGATCATCAACCGCTCCATACTTCTGTTACAGAAAAAAACAAAGGATATTGCCGAGGGTAAATTTGAAAAGATATCCGGCATCGGATCACCCCCTGAGATTAAGGAATTAGCCAATGATTTCAACATAATGTGTGATAGACTCAGAGAACTTGATGAATTGAAAGAAGATTTCATCAGCCACGTGTCCCATGAACTTCGTACGCCCCTAACAGCTATTAGGGAAGCTTCGGGATTATTGATTGAGGGGGCCTTTGCCGACAAACCTAAAAGCCGGCAGGAGCTTTTAACAATTGTCAAAGATGAATGCGAACGATTGATTGTTTCGGTCAACAGAATCCTTGATCTTTCCCGTATGGAAGCTAAAATGATGGAGTACGATTTCAATCGATCCAGCCTGATACATTTTACACGCAAGTGCCTTTTGAAACTGGCTCCGATTGCCAAGCGAAAAAAGATAGCGCTTAAATTAAAACACCAGAACCATCTCCCGGATATCCGGATGGATGCTGAAAGGATCGGCCAGCTGCTTGACAATTTAATCGGAAATGCTTTAAAGTTCACCGATGAACGGGGATCTGTTACTGTTGAGGTCTTATTAAAAGTTCACGACATCAAGGAGATCCAAGTGTCGATATTGGATACAGGCTGCGGGATTCACAAAGAAAATCTGGAAAATATATTCAATAAATTCAAGCGAATAGAAGGTGGAAAAGAGACGGCCAGAGGTACGGGACTCGGCCTTTCCATCGCCAAGCATGTGATTGCGGCTCACGGAGGAAAGATATGGGTAGAAAGCACTCTCGGCAAAGGCAGCACTTTTTTCTTTACATTGCCTGCTGGTTAAGCCTTTCGCTTGTTGGAGCCGGATGTACCCTTTTGCATAAACCCGGTGAAGAGGAAAAGCTTTTGTTACAGGCAGAATCCTCTTCTGACAATAGCGATTTTACGAAGTTCGTTGCCGATTGGAGAGAAATATTAGAACGTTTTCCGAATACACACGGTGACCAAGCGCTTTATGTCATGGGTCTGGCATATGCCTTTCCGAAAAACCCGGATGCGAATTATGAAACGTCCATGAACCTTTTTAAAACGCTCATCAGGGAATATCCGGAATCTGTTTTCATAAACCAAGCAAAAATCTGGACACACATTTTGGACAACTCCATTAAAAAGGAAAAAGAGATAGACGAAAAAAACAGAAAAATAGAGTTGCTGAAAAATAAACTCAAAGCGGAAGACAAAAAGATTAAAGATTTAACAAATCAGATTAAAGATTTAACAAATCAGATTAGAGATTTAACAAATCAGATAAAACGGTTAAAAGAGATCGATCTGGGTATTGAAGAAAAAAAAAGAAAGATTCTCCCTGAAGATGGACAGTAAGGATATGCGCGAACGGAAAGAAAAAATATTGGTTGTTGATGATGACCGGAACATTCTTCAGGTGATCCGGATGCGGCTTGTATCCGGCGGATATTATGTCACATCAGTGACCGGCGCTAAATCGGCTCTGAAACTGGCTGAAAAAGAGCCGTTTGATCTGGCGTTGATCGATCTGAAACTTAACGGTCAAGACGGTATCCAACTGATGGAAAGTATACATCATATAAACCCACACATTCCTGTTATAATTCTAACTGCTCACGGAACCGTAAAAAGCGCCGTCCATGCCATGAAAAAAGGGGCATACAGCTATTTGACCAAACCGTTTGACGGACATGAACTGCTGCAGCAAATAAACAACTGTCTGGAAAAGAGCAGACTTTCAAAAGAAGTGAAAAGGTTGCGGGGACTTGTCAAACAAAAGTACGGATTTGATAATATAATCGGCAATAGCGACAAGATTCAAAGAGTTCTCGCTCAGGTTGCACAGGCCGCCGCAACCGATTCCAATGTGTATATCGAGGGACAAAGTGGTACCGGAAAGGAATTGATAGCAAAAAGCCTGCATGTTGCAAGCAACAGAAAAGACGGACCTTTTATTGCCGTTAACTGTGCAGCCATACCGGAAACTCTCATGGAAAGCGAACTGTTCGGTTATGAGAAAGGTGCTTTTACCGGAGCGGACAGGAGTAAAAAAGGACTTTTTACCAAAGCCGATTCCGGAACATTCTTTCTGGACGAAATATCCGAAATGCACTCGTCCATGCAGGTTAAGATGTTAAGGGCTCTGGAGGAAAAGGAGTTTTATCCGGTCGGAGGGAGACAGACCGTAAAAGTGGATTGCAGAATCATTGCAGCGTCAAACAAAAATCTTGAGCAAGAGATAGAAAAGGACAACTTCAGAGAGGATCTTTTTTATCGTATTCATGTGATTCCAATAAAGCTTCCCACACTCAGTGAAAGAAAAGAAGACATTCCGATTCTTTCCAGGCATTTTTTACAAAAAATTTCCAGGGAAATGGGGAAAGAGATTGAAGAGTTTTCGACAGAAGCCATGCAAAAACTAATTTCTTACCCTTGGCCCGGCAATATAAGGGAACTTGAAAATACCATTGAGTGCGCCGTGGCTATGACAAAACGTAATATCATCACGGAAGATCTTATCCTTCAAACCCAGAATATCAGTCCCGAAGGTTTAAAATCGTTTAAATATGCCAAAGAGAATTTCGAAAAAAATTACCTCATTCAACTTTTTGAACTGACCCGGGGCAATGTCAGCAAGGCGGCCAACCTGGCTGGGAAATACAGGGCGGATATCTATGAACTTATAAAAAAATATAATCTTAAACTTACCGATTTCAGAAAAAAGTAGGATAGCTGTTTGGCAATCCTGTGACCGAGACAACATGAAAACCATCCCCTTCTTACCATCTATTTAGACCAAATAGAGA
>JAYEFV010000019.1:0-6107 GCA_034658755.1 Thermodesulfobacteriota bacterium
TCCCTAACCATCCGACTCTTTGTCTGTCTGCCACAGGTCCGATTCCGGAATATGTGATCCTTGCATCAGCAATAAATGTAGAAGAGACTTCATTAGCCGAACTTATATCTCTAGGTCTCACTACTCCCGATAATGTTATATACTGTGTTTCATTATTGACCCTGATTTCCCTTTGTCCACTGATATACAGGTTACCATTGAAAAGGACCTTTTTAACCACTGCAGAAATATATGCCTTGACGTGACCGTCCCTGTCGGTTGAACCTTTACCATCATGTTTCATGCTCAAGGCTGCAAATATCAAATCATCTGTTCCCGGATCCTGAGCAAGTCTGGGATTCTTTTCAGCAAGCGCCTTCATGTAACCCAAAAATTTGAGCTTCGATGCTTCTATGCTTGAAGACCGACTTGTTTTGGTATTTGCATTTAATTCTGCTTCCGGATCCTCAACAACCCTCACAGTAACAGTATCCCCTACTCTTCTTGCCTTAATATCGGGAAACAGGCTGATCCCCGAAGCCTCGGACCACAAAGATCCCTCCACAGGCCTGGCGGGTTTATAAGATGGAAATTGCGGATGATGAACCCTTTTATCTCCGGCCATGTCAAAAGCACTTTTTGGCCGGCCGGCACAACCGGCCAGGAAAATCATTGTCATTAATAAAATAATGTATTTCCTGTGAATCATCTTTGTCTCCCGTCTTTTAAAATTCCACCATTACCGTCGAATTATTAACGACCTTTGCGTAAATATCCTTTTTGCTCATCAAGTTCTGAACCTTTATAAGCTCTCCTGTGCAACCCTTCATCAAAACCCTACCCGGCACAGTCACTTTGAGATTGCCTGATTCCGCCATGATCTTAACAATATCTCCCCTCTTTACAACAGGAGATTTTTCCAGCATCCATTCTTTAAGACAGGTATCCGCCTTTATATTATGTTTTGCCATTAGCCCTTCCGCTTTGCCGATATGGGTGAGAACCTTTGGAGATAAGCGAGAAACATTTCTTTTTGCTAAATAAACATCGTCCTTTTCGACGACCTCTCCCCTTTTTAAATTGCGAGAAGTGCAAACCACGGATTCAAATACATCAATATAACCTGAAAGCAAAACTTCATTTTTGACCTGTCCGTTTACGTTAACTTCAGCGATTAATTTTACATATCCTTGCAGTCTTATCCTGCCTTTTTGAAACAACTTAAAACTTACAGTTCCGGCAGGAACCGGTCTGTTTCCTTTAACTTTGAATCTGGAAACAACCACATCAGGTTCTGTTTTTCTTAAATGCCGGCAAACATATTTTTTAAAGTGCTTCCGGAATATAGACGCTTGTATGGATTGGTCGCTCTGTTTTATTACTCTCTGAAAATCCTCACCGGCGACCGGTTGCGCCATGGAAAATATACAAAGCCCTAAAAATAAAATCATAAAAAACATATTGCGCATTGTTTTGACCATAATCATTACCTTAAAAGATTATTCACGGTCTGCATCATGTTATCTGCCGTTTTTATTGCCTTGCTGTTGATCTCATAAGCCCTCTGGGCCATGATCATGGAAACCATTTCTTTAACAACATCCACATTAGAAACCTCTACAAATCCCTGAACTAGTGTTCCCATACCATCTGAGCCAGGAGTTCCGGAAATGGCCTCTCCGGATCCGTCGGTAGCTCTGTATAAATTATGTCCGCGGCTGAAAAGCCCCGCAGAATTTGGAAAAGAATATAGCTCTATGGCACCGAGGGAAGTCCCTGTTCCTTCAGGATCAAAGGTGGTTACTATTCCATCGCTGTCGATATTAATAGAGACTGTATTTTCCGGAATGGTCATTTCTGGCTGCAATTTGTCTCCATTTGCTGTAACAATATTTCTATCGGCATCCAGTTTAAAATTGCCGGCCCTGGAATAGAGTTCCTCTTCATTACTGATTACCTTGAAGAAACCTTTTCCCTCGATAGCCAGATCGAGTTCATTCTTTGTTTCTTCAAAATCACCCTGTTCGAAAATCTTATGCACTCCAACAGGCATCGTTCCCATGCCGACCTGAATACCCACAGGAATTTGACCTCCGGTTTCTGTTGTGGACCCGGCCTCACTTATGGTCTGATACATCAAGTCCTGAAAATCGGTTCTGCTCTTTTTAAAACCGGCGGTATTTACGTTAGCCAGGTTATTTGCAATAACATCAATGGTCAATTGCTGGGCGGCCATTCCTGACGCCGCCGACCATAATCCCCTTAACATAATTATCTCCTCCTCTATGGAACTAAACCATAATCGTTAATCATTTTGCCGGTGACTTTATCAATCGACTGAATCGCTTTTTGCACCGACTCAAATACCCTGTATGTCTCTATCATCTTGATCATTTCTTCTGTGGAATTCACATTGGAACTTTCTAAATAACCCTGCTGAACGCCGACATCCTCGACTGTGGATATCTCCTTTTCTTCTCCGGAGTAGAAATACCTTGACGCTCCCTCTTTTTGAAGAAGCTGAGGATTTTCAAAATCCACAACCATTAGTCTATCCATAGGCTCATCATCAACCTGGACCTGACCGTCGCCTCCGATGGTCACTTTACTTCCGTCTATTGTGATAGGTCCGTTTTGCCCTAATACGCTATCTCCACTCAATGTTACCAGGGTACCTTTTTCATCAAGCGTAAATGCGCCGTCTCTTGTATATCGTATCCCGTTGCCAGTTTGGATTTTTAAAAATCCTTTAGAATCCAATGCCACATCGAGTTCGTTACCGGTGTACCTAACAGGACCCTGCGTAAAGTCCGCTTTTGATATACTATTCATCTCGAGCGCCTGATTAAAAGAAATGATATTTTTTTTAAAACCATTGGTATTAATATTTGCCATATTGTTGGCAACGGTTTCAAATCTCATCTGTTGAGTCAAAGAGCCGTCAATTAGATTATAGATTCCTGATATCAATCTTTTTTCTCCTTGTTTTCGTAACTGCTAATTAAGTTTTGATGATAAGCAGTTATCTTTTCCCCGGTTTGCTTCTGATATATTATCAGCAATCTTTATGCCAAGAGATGTAAAATTATATTGTTATTTAATATGCTGATAATATTTGATAATATTCTAAGAAGGATTTTTTTTGCAAAAGACGGGAGGAAATAAATGCCTATTGGAAATTTTTGCCGCTATTTAGGGAATAGACAAACGCCAGCAGCTCAGCAGCAACAATATAAAGATCCGCGGGGATTTCATCATTTATATCAAGTTGTGATAAAATCTCAATCAAGTCAGGATCATTGTGTATGTAGATGTTGTTCTTCTTTGCAATCTCAATGATTTTTTCAGCCACTTTGCCTTTGCCCTTTGCAGTGACTCTGGGGGCGTTATCCGATTTTGGCTGATATTTTAAAGCAAGTGCCGTGTCTTGTCTTTTTCTTTCCGTCATCTAAGCAACAAGGCTTATGGTGCAGCCTTCCTCCTTTATAATTTCCTTAATGAGGGATTGGGTTACGACCTCAGGCTCCTTAATTTGGCACTCCATATGCAGAACGGAAAATCCCTTTTTCCCCAGGGTATTGATAAACGTTGGGAGATTCTCTTCAATTACCAATTTTGTTTCTTCCTTTGTCAGCAAAAATCTTCCATAGATCTCTTTTTCTTTTATAGTTAGATCGGATCTTAGTGGCCCAAGATTGGACAATTCCAGTAAAAAACTAATTTTGAAAAAACCGTTATCCCTTTTTTCCCCTTCATGATCTCCATTATTCTTTTGATTGAGTCGTATTAATAATTGGCCGACCGTAAAAAGTCCGTCAGGAAATTGAATGGGTATGGGAATGAATATTTTTTTATCCTGTTCCAATCCCGTGTGATTAAGAAGCTGTATATTTTCAATGGTCGATAAAAACCTGCTCAGGAGAACTTCCTTTTCTTCCATAAGTAATAATATCTTCGATCCAAGACCTTTTAAATCCTGTGCTGCCAGCTTGTTAACATTATCATTGCCGATTGTTTTCTGAAGAAATATGTTTTTTAGTTTCGCCTCCCAGCAAAGACCGGATTTTTCAATAACTCTTCTTAATAGATCCGGCTTAGAATTTAAAAATAATCTTTGCGACAAATCATTCATCAATTGTCTGAATTGTTTTATGTCGGCTTCAAAAATCGGGTAATGCGTTAACCTTTCAAATAACGATTTCCACAGATTTCCTTTGATTCCGGAAAGTATCGTAGATATTTTGACAGCATCAAGGTTGTTACTCTTTGTGTCAAGGAGTTTAAGGACCGGATTCGGAGATACTTTTTCTACTTTTAAGGATAGTATCATCCCTTCGCTTAAAGGAACATGTGTTTCGGCGATAACCCTTCTCCCCTTAATAAGAAGAAGGGATTTACTTAAAGAGAACGACTGGAGCACCTTCCCATTTACAATTTCATTTTTATTCAGCTTAGGAGAAGATGTAGAATTTTCCTCAGATTGGATAAATATTTTGGAGGCTTGCAATGTGGGAGTGCCGACTTGAATCAAGATACACCTTCTTTACTGCCTTCCTGTGTATTTTTTTTCTTTAAATCCTGGACGAGCATTACCTTCTCCCTGGGAATCGAAAGGATATCGGCAATCTGTTCCGAACTGTGACCCTGTTTTTCTAACTTTAATATCTCTTTTTTCTGGTTATCAAATGAACCGCTGTCCATGTTATCGTACTGTCTGTTATGAAAAAGCAATGCATCAGTCCGGTTTAGCATCACATTTAAGCTCGTTATCCTCTTTTCCAAATGTTGATTAAGCATCTTTATCATATATTTTTTTTCTTCAAGTTGTTCCTTGAACTGTTTCGATATCCTGCTCGCATCGGACAACATGGATTCATACAATTTCAAGCCCTTATTCAATGATGAATCTCTTTTAAAAAAGCTTGTTTTCTTGATTAAAAGAATAAAAACAATAATAATTACAACATCAATCCCTATCTGTGTAAGAATTAAGAATTTTAAATCGATGAATTCCATGATTAGACCGTGATATCTATTATGTTTCCTTCTGACAAATTATTTTTCTCTTCTTGTTTTTTCTTTATTGTGCCTCTTTTATTATCTTTTTTGCCTTTTTTTTTCTCTTGGTCATTTTTGACATCTATCCGGTTGCTTTTTTCAAAGTCCTGGACTTTATCTTTCTCTTCTTTCTTTTTTTCCTCTATATTTTGAGCAACAAACTGCTGGCTAATTTCAAGATTCTGCTTCTTGACATTGTGTACTTCCTTAATGGCGCTTCCCTGGCCGAGAATAATGTTCATATCAGTTGAACCTACCATTTCATTCACCAAAATCTGTAAATTTCAAACAAGCAAAAAATCGGTTATAATCGCCTCACGAACCTCTCCGGAAGTTAATACCGTGTTCACTCTCCTTAAAATTAACGCCTTGAGTTTTTCCAATGAGCGGGCATCCTCTACCGTGTGTATCCCTTGTCCCAGTAGGTCGTAAATAATTCCCCTGAGTTGATCTTTTTTCTCTATTATTTCCTTCTTTAATCCCATATTCGACAATTCAAAGGAAAGGGTTAAAGAAATATAAGTATGTCCTTGTTTCTCTTGAAAAGGTATAATAAATGATTCAAATATGAATGAATGATTGTACGGTACTGGGAATATATTAACTCGGGAAATTATTTCTTTCCCTTTCTTGTTTTGAGAAAAATAATAGCTCCCAATAGCCAAAAGGCACATCCCTATCACAAAAACCAAGGACAGCGTTCTTTTCCCTCTGAATTTCTGTTTCGAGCCTTTAGATTTATTTTTCTCTTCTGTATTATCTTCCTGGTTTAAAGAAGTCATAATCAGTCTTTAAAGTATGATTTGAGTTTTACCCTTAATTTTATTATTACCTTTGAATGAATCTGGGATATCCTTGATTCTGTTAAGTTCAAAACTTTTGCTATTTCCTTTAATGTCAATTCATCATAATAATATAGCGACATTACCAGTTGTTCTTTTTTTGAAAGCTTTGAAAGAGCCTTGGATATAATCTTTTTCGTTTCCTTTATTTTTAGTTTATCAAAAGGAGAAGGCGTATCCGAGACTTGACTGCAAAGTTTTGGAGTTGTACCGTCCGGCATGATCTCA
>JAYEFV010000020.1:0-6105 GCA_034658755.1 Thermodesulfobacteriota bacterium
ACTTACACCTGAAGACCTCGACAAAATTGCAAGTCATTGGTGTACAAAAAATAAATATTATGGGCTTGTTTCCGCTCCTGTAGCCATGATTACATCTATTCTATTGAGGCCATTCAATAATAATTTTTTATTACGGTTAGCGGATTTTATTGAGATTAGGATTAACCGTATAAAGCTAATGTGTCCATTAAATCAGTATGTTTTACTCAACTTAATTCGAGACTAAAGAGTGGGTTCGAAAGTAGATGAAAAAAATAATGTCTGTTGATATGTTTTAATAATGCGAATTTTGATTAATGACCATGCCGGACATCCGTTTCAAGTCCAACTAAGCCGTGCGCTAGCCAGGCGGGGTTATGAAGTCTTGCATACTTACTGTTTATTAGTTCAAACGCCACGAGGTGCGCTTGCAAAAAAGGATAATGATCCTCCTGGCCTCAATATTGAAGGTATATCCCTTTCTAAACCTTTTAACCGCTATGGGCTGGTTACACGGGCATTGCAGGAAAGAGAGCTTGGCAAGCTCTTAGTAAAACAGGTGGAGCAGTTTGAACCTGAGGTGGTTGTTTCGGCAAATACTCCTCTGGGAGTGCAGTCAGTCTTGCTAAGAAAATGCCGAAATATGAAAATCAGATTTGTGTTTTGGGTTCAGGATCTGTTGGGGGTTGGCATAAAAAAAAATGTTCGAAAAAAACTTCCGATATTTGGTGATATTGTTGGTTGGTTTTATATTCTTATTGAAGAATTGCTGTTAAGAAAAAGTGATGAAGTGGTGGTGATTACGGAAGATTTTTGTCCGATTATGAACAAATCAAGGGTTTTTGACAGTAAGGTTCATGTTATCTACAACTGGGCGCCGCTAGAAGAAGTTCCGGTTCTTCCCAAGTCTAATCTATGGAGTCGAAAGCACGGATTGGATAAAAAGTTTTGTCTCCTATATTCCGGCACATTAGGGATGAAGCATAATCCGGATTTGTTACTAAAATTAGCAGCTAAATTTAAGAAGTACGACGATGTCCTGGTTGTTGTTGTAACAGAAGGGTTAGGCGCTGATTTCTTGAAAGAACAGAAGATGCGTAATGGATTCGATAATTTGGTTCTAATGCCGTTCCAACCTTTTGAAGATATGCCGATGGTGCTGGCTTCAGCAGATATCCTGCTTGCGATCCTGGAGCCGGATGCAGGCATTTATGCCGTTCCCTCAAAGGTTCTGACCAGTTTATGCGCTAAACGTTCCTTGCTTTTGGCTGTCCCACCTGAGAACCTGGCGGCAAGAATCGTTAAAAACAGTAAATCCGGTATTGTTGTGCCTCCCTCAGAGTCGGAACAGTTTGTTGACGCGGCAATGAAACTGTTTGATGATTCAGAGCTAAGGAGTTTCCTGGCAACGAATGGACGCAAGTACGCAGAGGAAACATTTGATATTGAAAAAATTACGGATTGGTTCGAAAAGATTATTCATAGTTAAAAGAATAAACAAACGACTATCATGAACTCCCACAAATTTCTTTTCTACTGTCAAGTTACCAACAAAAGGAGATAAAATATTACGAAAAAAGCAATAGTATGTGGTGCAGGAGGTTTTATTGGAAACCATATGGTAAAACATTTAAAAACAGAGGGATTTTGGGTTAGAGGTGTTGATTTAAAATACCCAGAGTTCAGTGAAACCAAAGCTGATGATTTTATTATAGGCGATTTACGAGATCCTTATGTTTGTCGTCAAGCAGTTGATCGTCGGTTTGATGAAGTATATCAGTTTGCAGCAGATATGGGTGGAGCTGGCTATATTTTTACTGGTGAAAATGATGCGGATGTCATGCACAACTCTGGATTGATAAATCTGAATATTCTAGACGCTTGCCAAAAGCGTAAAATAAAGCGAATATTTTATTCATCATCAGCCTGCATATACCCGGAGTATAATCAAATGGATCCTGATAACCCTAATTGTGAGGAAAGCAGCGTATATCCGGCTGAGCCTGATAGCGAATATGGTTGGGAGAAACTATTTAGCGAACGGATGTATCTTGCTTTTCACAGGAATTACGGTATGGAGGCGCGCATTGCTCGCTATCATAATATCTTTGGTCCTGAAGGAAGTTGGAATGACGGGCGGGAAAAAGTGCCAGCTGCAATCTGCCGCAAAGTAGCTGTGGCGGAAGATGGGGGAGAGATCGAGATCTGGGGCGATGGCAAACAAACAAGATCTTTTCTTTACATAGACGAATGCCTTGAGGGGACTATCCGCTTAATGAGATCTGATTGGACGGGACCTGTAAACATTGGATCTGATGAAATGGTCACAATAGACCGTTTGGCCAATATGGTTATGGAGATTGCCGGAAAAAAGCTAACTAAGAAACATATTCCCGGACCTATGGGTGTTCGCGGAAGAAATTCAGATAATAAGCTTATTGCTGAAAAATTGGGTTGGAGACCAGCTCAACCATTAAAGGTTGGATTAGAGCAGACTTATCAGTGGATTGAAAAACAAATTAAACTTTCATCGTCAAGGAATGAACTTCAGCTTTTTAGTTTATAAAAAGAGATAAAATGAACAACGGAAATTCACGCTTTATTTTTATATTAGATCTGGTGATTATATTCGCTGCTTTTTATGGCATATACCTGCAATATAATGGCCATACTATGATTTCATTGAAAGCCATACTTCTAATGGCGTTTGTTGCCTTGATGTGGTTTTTAATTTCCATTAATTCAAACGTTGTTCGAATAAACACACGTTCAAAGGTAATCTTGGTATTAAAGGACATTATAGTAGGCTATTCAGTGCTGAGTGTGGCGGTGATTACAACGGTTGCCATATTTGGTGAGTTCAGGCCCAATGATAAACTCGTTCTATTTCCACTACTGTTTGCTGTGATCTGGTCTACGATATTGCGGCTTGTATATCTGACCAGCATAAAGCATTTTATAAAAAATGGATTTCATCAAAAATCGGTTTTGCTTATCGGTGGCAGCCGGGTGGCAGAAAGGGTTATGGATTTACTTTTGACTTTCCCGGAGCTTGGCTATTGTCTGTATGGCATTTTATCCGATGATTACTACGAATCCATGCCAAAGGAACATTACCTTGGGAAGCTGGAACGTTTTAAAGAGATTGTTCGCACTAAAAAAATAGATGAAGTTATCATCGCCAAGCCGTTGCGCAAGGAAGAAACCATATTGAACATGGTAGAACAGTGTGAGTATGAAGGAATTCGATTTCGTATCGTGCCCGATTTTTTCCGCATTATTCCAAACCAGGCAGTTATAGAAAACTTAGGTGATATTCCCTTGATTGCTATTCGAACCGAACCTCTCAACATTCTCAGTAACCGGATAATCAAGCGGACTTTTGATATTGTGTTTTCGTTGGTAGTGCTTGTTTTGCTTTTACCTGTTTTCTTAATTCTCAGCATACTGATTAAAATCACCTCAAAGGGAACGGTCTTTTTTAAACAGAAGCGCATCGGAGCCAATAACGTTGAATTTAATATCTACAAATTTCGCAGCATGACCGTACAAAAAAGCAATGATTCCGATATATTATGGACAAAAGAAAATGATCAGCGTGTAACATCGACTGGACGGTTCATGCGCAAAACCAACTTGGATGAACTGCCTCAGCTATGGAATGTTCTTATTGGGAATATGAGTCTGGTGGGCCCTAGGCCTGAAAGGGGACACTTTGTAGAAAAGTTCAAAAAGGGGATCCCTCATTACAAGGTGCGCCATTTGGTAAAATCCGGGATTACCGGTTGGGCCCAGGTGAATGGGTGGCGGGGAGACACTTCTATTGCAAATCGTGTTGAACATGACATCTTTTATCTGGAAAATTGGAGTTTCTGGTTTGATTTAAAGATCCTCTGGCTGACGTTGTTTGGGCGAGAGACCAATAAAAATGCCTATTAATTCTTCTTTTACCTATTTTAGCTCAAGGCTGTTTTGGGTAAGCCGTTAGCTATGTCATCACGCAGGCATAGAATAGGGGATTCGATATATTTGGAATTGATTCCTTCCAAACATGAAACACGGTCTTACCGGTTTATGGCAGATCAGCGGCGATCACAAAAAAGCCATCCATGAGAACATGGATTATGACCTGTATTATAAAAAGCATGTTTCATTTTTCCTTGATGTGGCAATTTTGATTGAGACCGTAATTTTTGCTTTTAAAGGCATATAGATCCGCCCCAGTGAAATACATTGCATTGTCGCTATCGCGCCCAAGTTAAACAACAGCAATAACGAGGTTTCACGGGGTAAAAATTACACAGGGTAAACAGATTGCGCAGATTAACGCAGATTAAATAACGATGAAGGATGAAAAAATATAAATGCAGATAATATATTCACGGCATATTGAAAACAGACTCCGATTAAGGCAAATAGAATATGATTTGCCAAAAAGAATTATTGAACAGGCTGAAGAAAACTATTATGATAATGAGACATGACACCGTATAGCCACGATGAAAACCGAAGTTAACAATAAGATTAAAGAAGTAATGGTGGCATATACTGTGGAAGGAGAAAGACTTAAACTTTTAACAATACATCCCTTGAAAAAGGGACAAAAGGAAAATAGAATCAAAAGTGGAAGATGGAGGAAAATATAATGAAAGATTTCAAAGTCATATATGATGAAGAAGAAGATATACTTTATATTGCCAAAGAAGGAAAAGAAGAGGAAGTTGTTGAACTTAGTTCTGGTGTAAATGTTGAACTTGACAGTTCAGGCGAGTTGATTGGTATAGAGCTGTTTAATGCATCTGCCATATTAAAGGATGTTATAGAACCACTTGATAAGAGAATAAAGGCTGCTTAACGATTCTTTAACGATAGTTTGAATTGAACGAAAACGACTTCCACTGCAAAGCGCGTTGAGCACGATATTTATTTTTACATTGAAAACCTGGTCCTTTGGGCCTCCGGCTCAGAGAGCCTACGCCTCGGAGAGCCAGGTCAGAGATAGATGGCTCTGCCTTGGAGTTTTGTGTCTAAAATCACAAATTACAAATAAATCTCAAATTCCAATATTCAATGACCAAAACCTTCCAGGGCGAGACATTGTTTGGATTTTCGAATTTCGGTCATTGGAAATTGTTTGATATTTGTAATTTGATATTTGGGATTTCAATAAATCAATGAACTTCCAACAAAGCAAATCCCCTCTAGGGATAACCAAAGCCTGGTCCTCTGGGCCAGGATTTTTATTTTGCTGCCGAAAGAATATCTGATTTTGAAGGCGCCTGAATACGGATAGATAACTTTTTAATATCTTCCAGAGTTTCGTTTGCGGCATTAAGACCTTTTTTGCGTGCTATATTATAATGTGTATGTCAAAGGCCATTTCCAATGACATTTAGTCGAAACATAATCTTTTTTATCATTGCAACCATTCCTATTTTGTTTGCTGCGGTACATGCTTGGATCTGGTCGTTTTACACGGTATGTATTTTTGCCGCATTTTTAATTCTTTTATGGCAAAATAGAATAAACAAAGCATGGATGCAGGATAAGATTTATATTTTTGCCCTGGGGGCATTCTATTTAGTATGTTTGATGCAGTGCCTGCCGCTTCCTTCCTCTATTTTTTCCTTTTTAAGCCCCTTTAGACATGAGGTGCTGACGCAATCTATGGCAATAATCCATGGATCCGTTGCGTGGCAATCCATAAGCTATTCCTCACTGAAGTCATTGGCCTGGTGGACGTTTTTACTGAGTCTTTTAATGTTCTTTCTTATTTTCCGGGAAACTTTTATATCTTCCAGGCATCTAAAACTTTTGATTTATATTCTGCTGGGGTTGGCAGTGGCTGAAGCTTTATATGGTCTGATCCAGGCGCTGGTTCCTTCCCTGGGCGTTCTCTGGATTGATTATATTGAGGCCTATTTGGGGGATGCCCGGGGTACGTATATTAACCGGAACCATTTTGCCGGTTTTATGGAAATGATATTGCCTCTTGGACTGGGTTATACTTTGGCACAGGGCAACTGGAAGGAGAAACTGAGTTTCAAAGCATTGATATCCACCGACCGCACTAATTTCCAGTTTTTTCTTACCATCGGGATAGGGGTTATGGTGCTGGCATTGCTG